>NZ_JCAQAV010000005.1:0-273036 GCF_059617925.1 Janthinobacterium sp. JF4
ACTGCCAAGAGAAGATTCCGGCATTTCCCCTATTTGCCGAGGACAGAGCCTAAAATAATCTTGCTGCACGCTTCTTGAAAAAATGAAAAAGCCAGGCTCCGCTCGCGCGGACCTGGCTTTTTTCATGCAGGCAAGGTATTACAACGGCAGGCGCCAGCTGGCCTACTTCACCTTCAAGCCATTCTTCACCTCCGTCACGCCTTCCACGCCACGGGCCAGGTCGGCGGCTTTTTTCACTTGCGCCTGGGAGGGCACGAAGCCGCTGAGCATGACGACGCCATTCACGGTCTCCACGTGCACGTCAAGCGCTTTCAAGTCGTTGTCCTTGACGAGGTCCGCCTTGATCTTGGTGGTGATGACGGAGTCGGCCATTGCCGTCCTGGTGCTGCCGGCCGCATTGCGCGTCATGCAGGCAGCCTTGGCCGCCGCATCCATGGCGTCGCAGTTTTCCTTCATCGTGGCAGGGGGATTCTGCGCCACGTTGGTGCCGGCCCTGGCGCCCGTCTTGGCGTCGGCCAGCGCGGCCGTTTTCGCCGCCTTGGCATCGTTCATGCACGTGGTTTTGTCGGCGCCCGTGCGGTCGCCGCACTTGGCCTTGGCCAGGTCATACTCGGCATTGGCGACGTCCTTGCGGGCCTTGCCCAGTTCGCGCGGGGTGTTGCGGTATTGCGCCACGGCGTCCGATTCGGCCTTGGCGCGCGCCACCTTGGCTTCTTCCACGCAGACTTTTTTCGCGTTGCCGCTGTGGGCATCGCAAGCGGCCTTGGCCTGTTTGTAGTCGGCCGTTGCCTTGTCCGTCAAGCTCTTGTACGAGGCATCCTGCGCATACGCGGGTGTGGCGGCAAACAGGGCGCTGGCACTAGCGGCCAGCATGAGTGCGATCATTTTGTTCATGATGGTTCCTCTCTGGTTAGTTGATGCCCAGATTAGACCCCTGCCGCGCGCAAAGCTCCGTGCGACAGCACACGCTGACAGGCCATTCGCATAAAAATCATCGTTTATTTGTCGCCGCTCAAGCCCTTCCGCCACAATACTTGCGCCTGTTCAAATGGTGAAGCGGACACATCAAACACACCTGCGCTATCGGCCAGCGCCAGCCAGCCTTGCGTGGCGTGCGAACCACCCGCGCCATCGCCGCTGGCGCGCACGCCCCGCATCCAGGCCAGCACATCCTGGTACTGCCCGGGGTGGCGTCCATGCATCCAGGCAAGGGCCACCAGGTCCGCATAGGCCTCTTCGCGGCGCGTCTCGCGCAGCTCCTGCGCCAGCGGTGTCAGCTTGCTCCGCTGCGTGCCAAGCGGCTCGACAAAGCTGCGCGGCAACGCATGCCAGTCGCCCTGCGCATAGCGCTGGCAATGGCCGATCTCATGCGCCGTCATCGCTTCCATCATCAAGCCGTGGCGCGCGGGTGGTACGCCCTGCAAGATACTGTCCGCCTGCGCATTGCCGCGCAGCGATAGCACCAGCTTGCAGCGCCCTGCTGCGTAACCCAGCGCCAGCGGCACGGCGCCGGGCGCATCCTGCGGCTGCACGATGATATCGATGGGCAGGCCTTGCGCACGCGCAAATGCGATGACGGGTTGGCCCGCCTGCAGCCAACGGGTTTCCAGATCGGTGAGCTGGGCGTGCGCCATGGCAGGCACAGCAAGGAACAAACTCAACAGCGAGAACAGTTTCAACATGGGATCGACAGGAGGAAAGAGGCTTTACCACTGCAGAGTAAGCGGTGCAGATATTTCCACAAGGAAAAACTGGCAACTTTTCATAAATAAAGACGGAAGAAAGCCGGCGCAAGCGCCGGCTTTCCAGACTGATACCAATCAAGGGCGAGTTATTTCTGCGTCGCTTGATCCAGCGCGCGGGCCGTGACGAATTCCGGGCGGATATCGTTGGGCACGGCCTTCATCTTATCGAGCGCCACCTGCACTTCAGGGCGGATGACCACGTACTTGCTCATCATCGCTTGCGCGCGCGCATAATCGCCCGTCGCCTCGATGGTCAAAAACTCACGGTCGAGGTCGATCACTGCCTGCTTGATCTTGGAAAAATCGACACCGAACTTGCCATCGCCCAGCGAGACAAAACCACCGTTGTCGAGGAGGTAATTCATCTGGATGGCCATGCCGCGCGCGTGCGAATCCGTCAGGCCGAAGTGCAGGGTGCGGAAACCGGAGGCAAGGAAAGTGTTGTACAGCTTGCGCTCGGCCGCCTCGCCCTGGCCCAGGGTGTCATTCAATTGTCCCTTGTCCATCATGTAGCGCAGCGCAAACAGGCCTGTGATGTCGGCCTTGGCTTCTTCGATGGTCGAATACGCTTCCTTCAAGTCCTGGCGCGGCGTCGATGGCTTGCCGTCAACGACGGTAGCGTGCGGGCCCAGGCCGTGCATGATTTCATGTGCGAGGATGTGCGTGAAGAAGGAATTGAAATCGACGTCCTGCTGCGCCTCAGGCGTGAGCACCAGTTTCGAGATCGGCGTCAGGGTGGCCTTGAACTTGGCTTCCTGCACGTTTTTCAGCATCACGCGCTTCGAGCCGCGCGCGCTGATGATGCGCTCGTCATTGGGCAAGTTGTAGGCGGCCGTCTGCACGGCCATGTTGCCGTCGCCGGCGCCATACACCTGGTTGACCACCACCATCGGCGCCAGCGCGCCCACTTTCGGGTTGCGGTACCGGGCGTCCAGCGGCAGGTTGTCTTCCAGCTCCTGCATGTGCTTGGCAAAGAAATTGAGCTTCTGCGTTTCCGCCTGGTCGCGGATGTTCACGTACGCTTCAAACGCGGCCTTGTAACCGAACAGCTCGTCGTTATACGTTTCGTACGGGCCGATGGTGATGTCGACGGGCGAATCGAGGTCCATCCAGGCGAAGTCGGACGGCAAGTAATCGTTGTCGAGGAAAGCCTTGGCGCGCAAGGTAAGAAATTTCTTCAAGGATGCGTTGTCCGTGGCGGCGGCGGCCTCGTCGAGCAGCCTGGCGAGTTGCTTGAGCTCCACCTTGTATTCATCCGAATACTTGACGGTCTGGTATTTGCCATCCTTGCCCGCGCGAATCGTCGTGAAGAACCATTGCGCCTGCTGCTTGTCGTCCGCCGGCAAGCCATTCATCCACGTTTCCAGGCTGGCCTTGGTGGCGCCTTGCGGATAGAAATTGCCCGCTTCCGGCTTGTGCGCGGGAATCGCGATGCCGGCATAGCTGGCCGGCATGAACGAGGCATGCGCATCGAGCACCGACCAGGGCCCCTTGTTGATCCAAAAATAGTTCAAACGGGCCTGGCCCAGCTTTGATTTGTCCTTCTTCAGGGCTGCCCACAGCGCTTCATTGCCGGACCAGCGCTGGCGCAGCTGCAGCACGTCGACCAGCTTGGCCGCTTCGACCAGCTTGGCGATGGCCTGGCGGTCGCCCGCGGACAGGTGCGCGACATCGGCCGTCAGCGCAACGGGTGCATAGCGGGCGCTCATGCTGGTCAGTTGCTGCGCAGTGGCCGGGGTGGCTGGCGTTGCGGCGCAGGCGCTGCCGACGGCGACGACCATCAGCAGGGGAATCAGGAGTTTTTTCATGGGGGTCTCGGTAAGATTTTTCTCAAAAGCGGCCGGCGCGGATGGCGCGCTGGCGCTTTCTTGCTCAGCCTGCGATTGTCCCACCTGCCCCCATGGCATGGCAAGCGGCTTACCAGACCTTGTACACCTGCCCCGTCTGCGCCCCTTCCACGCTGCGGCTGTAGGCCAGGGCCACGCGGCTGGCGGCGGCCGGCTCGAAGCCATAGAAGAAGGGGCCATACGCTTCCAGCGATTCGGCCAGCACCGTGGGGCTGACGGCATTGATGCGCACGCCGCGCGCCAGTTCGATGGCGGCGCCGCGCACGAAGCCTTCCACGGCCGCGTTCGTCATGCTGGCGGCCGTGCCGAAGCGGATCGGCTGCTCGGCCACGATGCCGCTGGTGAGCGTAATGGAACCACCGTCGTTCAAGTATTCCTGCGCTACCAGCGCCACGTTGACCTGGCCCATCAGTTTACTGTCCAGGCCCAGCTGGAATTGCTCGGGCGTAAATTCGGCCAGCGGGCCGAAATGCAGTTTGCCGGCCGTGACGATGACGGCATCGACCTTGCCGATGCGCTTGAACAGGGCGCGCACTTGCGCGATGTCGCCCATGTCGGCCTGATGCGTGCCGCTGCGGCTGCCCACTTCGATGATTTCATGGCGTTGCGCCAGTTGCGCGGCGACGGCCGTGCCGATGGTGCCGCTGGCGCCGATGATGACGATTTTCATGCTGTTTCCTTGTGTGGGTTGAACGATGGAGCCAGTATGCGCCGCTTACAAAAAGGAATAAATACGCTAGAATTTACAAGATTACCAATCCACAGTTTGCAATCAAGGTGCCCATGGATAAATTGCGCAGCATGGAAATCTTTGTGTCCGTCGTCGATGCGGGCAGTTTCACGGCCGCCGCCGAGGCGTTCCAGATTTCACCCGTGATGGTGGGCAAGCACATCAAATACCTGGAAGAGCGGCTGGGCGCGCGGCTGCTGGCGCGCACCACGCGGCGGCAAAGTCTGACGGAAATCGGCCAGCAGTATGTGGAACAGTGCCGCCAGATCCTGGCCAGCATCCATGCGGCCGAACGGGGCGCGGAAGCCATGCGCACGGCGCCGCGCGGCAAGCTGAAGATCACGGCGCCCGTGTCGTTCGGCAGCGAGTGCATCGCGCCGCTGATGGCCGACTACCTCGACGCATATCCGGAAGTGAGCCTGGAATTGAGCCTGAACGACAGGACGGTGGATCTGGTGGAAGAAGGGTTTGATGCGGCCATCCGCATCGGCAAGCTGGAAGATTCCGCCATGGTGGCGCGCGCGCTGCGGCCGTATGCGATGGTGATCTGCGCCGCGCCCGCCTATCTGGCCAGACACGGCACGCCGCGCATGCCGGCCGACCTGGCGCGCCACGAATGCCTGGATTTCATGCAGTGGACGCGCCACGTGCGCTGGCGCCTGGCCAGGAGCGGCGACGACGACGGCAGCCCCGTGCGCGAGAGCCGCTTCCGCTCAAACAATGGGCAGGCCTTGCGCGTGGCGGCCCTGCACGGCTTTGGCATCGTCATGCAGGCGGAAATCCTGATGGCCGGCGATATCGCCGCCGGCAGGCTGGTGCCGCTGCTGGCCGACTACGTGCCGGCGCCGCGCCCCATGCACCTCGTGTATGCGCGCGACCGCCAGCCCACGCCGAAGCTGACGACGTTTATCGATTTTCTGCTGGAACGCTACGGGCCGGCGGCGACACCGCCGCCGGCCACGCTCACGTAACTGGGGATGCTTAGTTGACCTTTGCGGCGGGCGCCGACGCCAGCGTCGCCAGCTCGCCGTCCGGCTGCCAGCCGGCACCAAGGGACCTCGCCACGGCGACCGTCGCCAGCAGGCGCTGGGTCTTGATCTGCGCGGCGGCGCGGTCCGCTGCCAGCGAACTGCGCTGCGCATCGGTGACGTCCAGGTAGGTCGAGATGCCGCGCTCGTAGCGCGTGCGCGCCACTAGGTAGGCGCGCGCCGCCGCTGCCTGCGACAGGGCCTGGGCGTCGCCCTGCAACTGGCGCTGCTCCACGTCGGACAACGCGTCTTCCACTTCGCGCAAGGCCGTCAACAGCTTCGTCTCGTGGTTCGCCACGGCTTCCGCATAGCGCGCCTTGCTCACATCCAGGTTGGCCTGGTTGCGGCCGCCGTCGAAGATCGGCAGGGACAGGGCCAGCGGGCCAACACTGAACTGGCGCGAGCCGCCCTGCGCCAGGTCGTGCAGCTTTTCCGACGCGTAGCCGAAGTTGCCCGTCAATTGCAGCGTCGGATAAAACGCGCCTTCGGCCACGCCCACTTGCGCGTTGGCCGCGCGCAGGCCCGCCACGCTGGAGACGAGGTCCGGGCGGTGCGCCAGCAGGCTGGCGGGCAGGCCGACGGGAATGGCGGGCGGCAGCGGCAAGCTCGATGGCTGGGCGGCCACCGGCAATTGCAGCGCCGACGGCGGCTTGCCCGTCAGGGTGGCCAGGCTGTTTTCCAGCTGGTTGCGCTGGCGCTTGACTTCATGCAGGTCGGCCTGCGCGTTCGACAGTTCGACTTTCGCGCGCGCCAGGTCCAGCTCATTCGTCAAGCCCGCATTGAAGCGCGCCTCGACCAGCTGCGCCGATTCGCGGCGCGTGTCCAAGGCGCCGTTCAGGATCGCCATTTCCGCATCCAGCCCGCGCAGCTGCCAGTAGTTGCTGGCCACTTGCGCCGACAACATCAGCAGCACGCCGTCGCGGTCGGCCTGCGCCGCCAGCGCCTGCGAATCGGCCGCTTCGACCATGCGTTTGACGCGGCCCAGCAAGTCGACTTCATACGACAGCGAGCCGCCGACGGAGAAATTATTGCCGCTGATGGAGCGGTTGCCCAGGGCCAGGCCCTGCGAGGTGTTGGCCGAAGTGCGCGAGTTCGAGATGCCCGTGCTGACGTTCACGCTCGGGCCCTGGTTGGCGCGCGCCGTGCCGCTTTGCGCCAGCGCCTGCAGCAAGCGCTCGCCGGCCGCTTTCACGCCGGGGTTGTCCTGCAGCGCGCTGCGTTCGAGGCGGTCCAGGGCAGGATCGCCGTAGATGCTCCACCACTCTTTCGGCAGCTGCGCTGCATCCGCTGCGGCCGCGCCGTGGCGGAAAACGCCGTTGTCGACGCCGGCCACGTTCGCCGGGGCGATGAAATCCTGGCCCACGCTGCCGCAGGCGGAGAGCGCCACGGCAAGGGAAGCGGCCAGCGCGATTTTCGTCAATACTGTTTGCATGATGTATACCTTCTTGTTCTTGAGGTGTTGGCGTGCGCGGTCAATGACCGCCGCCGCCACCGGGGGCTTTGAGTTTGTCGGCCAGCCACAGGGGCACGATGCAGGCCAGCAGAATGGCGCCGATCAGGAAGAAGCCATCGTTGTAGGCCATCACATACGCTTCGCGGCGCACGATGCCGTCGATCGCCTGCAAGGCCTGGTTGCCGGCCGTGACGGCGTCATAGCCCTTGGCCATGAACGACGACGTCAGCTGGTCGATGCGCAGCTGCGTGGCGCTGGAATAGGCATTGATCGCTTCGCCCAGGCGCTGCGAGTGGAAGTGCTCGCGGGTGCTCAGTGCCGTGGCCAGCAGGGCGATGCCGATGGAGCCGCCCAGGTTGCGCGTCATATTGAACAGGCTTGAAGCGGACGCCATGTCCTTCGGCGCGATGCCCTTCATGGCGAAGTTCGACAGCGTCAGCATGACGAAGGGCTGGCCCAGCGCGCGCACCACCTGCGACCACAACAGCTGGTCATAGCCGGTGGAAGCGTCCATGTAGGCATTCATCATGCATGAGCCGCCAAACAGCAGCAGGCCGATCGAACACAGGATGCGGTTATCCACCACGGACGACAGCTTGGCGACGAAGGGCATGATGAACAGCTGCGGCAAGCCCACCCACATGATGACTTCACCGATCTGCATCGGCGAATAGCCGGCGATCTGGCCCAGGAACAGGGGCAGCAAAAAGGCCGAGCCATACAGGCCCATGCCCGTCACGGCCGACAGCACGGTAGCGACCAGGAAATTGCGCTGGCCGTACAGGGCCAGGTTGACGAACGGTTCGGCGCGCGTGGTGCTGGTGACGACCCAGCCCAGGATGCCCGTCAGGGCCAGCGCGGCAAAGGCGATGATGAAGCCCGAGTCGAACCAGTCCTTCGAATTTCCCTCTTCCAGGAAGATGGTCAGGCAACCGAGGCCCAGAGCCATGAAGAAGATGCCCAACCAGTCGGCCTTCCAGAACAGCTTCAGCTGCAGCGGCTCCTTGTCGAGGCCATAGATCATGCCGGCGATCAGCAGCACGCCCGGCACCCAGTTGATGTAGAAGATCGAAGGCCAGCCATACAGCTCGCTCAGATAGCCGCCCAGGGTCGGGCCCATGGCCGGCGCCAGGGTCGCCGTCAGACCGAAGATGGCCATGCCGACGGCGCGCTTCGACGGCGGCAGCTTGAGCATCACCAGGGTAAACGCCATCGGAATCAGGGCGCCGCCGGTAAAGCCTTGCAGCATGCGGAAGACGATCATGCTTTCCAGGTTCCAGGCCGCCCCGCACAGGGTGGAGAACAGCAGGAAGAAAGCGGTGGTGCCGATCATGTAGGTGCGCAGTCCGAACACCCGCGCCAGCAGCGCGGTGAGGGGAATGACGATGATTTCGGCCACCAGGTAGGCCGTGGAAATCCACGAACCCTCTTCCTGGGTGGCCGACAGCGAGCCAAGGATATCCTTGAGCGAGGAGTTGGTGATCTGGATGTCGAGCACCGCCATGAAGGCGCCCAGCATGCCGGCGGCGACCGCCAGCCAGGTGCGCCCGGAGACTTTCTCGTCGATCACGGGAAACGCCGGCGGCTTCGCCAGCGTGGTGGAGGGGCTGCTCATGGAAGCTTAGCGGGTGGTGGTCTGGGCGGCAGGAGCGGCAGGAGCTGCGGCGTGGCGCGCGGCCTTGTCCTGCGCCGGCTCGGGCTGATTCACTTCCACTTCGGCGATCACCGACATGCCCGGCACCAGGCGGCCGTTCATGGCCTTGATGTCTTCCGGCTGGAAGACGATTTTTACCGGCACGCGCTGGACGATCTTGGTGAAGTTGCCGGTGGCGTTATCGGCCGGCAGCAGGGCGAATTGCGCGCCCGAGGCAGGGGCGAAGCTGTCCACGGTACCCACCAGTTTTTTGCCCGGCATGGCGTCGATGGTCACGTGCACGCTCTGGCCGCGGTGCAGGTCGGCCAGCTGCGTTTCCTTGAAGTTGGCGGTGACCCAGACGTTGTCTTGCACGATGGCCGTCAGTTGCTGGCCAGGCTGGACGCGCATGCCCGTTTCCACGTTGCGCTTGCCGATGCGGCCGGCGACGGGTGCCAGGATGCGGTTGTATTGCAGTTGCTGTTCCGCGTCCTTCAATTGCACGCGCAGCACGGCCACTTGCGCCTTGGCCACGTCGCGCGCAGCTTGCGCCGCACCGATCTGCGCCTTGGCGGCCGAAGCGCTGTCGCGGCGGGCGGCCAGGTCGGCCACGGCGCCAGAGCGGGCCGCGTTGGCCGCATCGAGTTCCGCTTTCGAGACGGCTTTCATCTGGCTCGTGTACAGCTGGCCATAACGCTCGGCATCCTGTTTTGCGCGCAGCAGCTGTGCATCGGCTTGCGCCACTTGCGCCTGGGCGGCACTCGCTTGCGCCTGCACTTGCGCGATCTGCGCGTCCGCTTGCAGCACTTGCTGCTCGGCGCTGGCGATCTGCGCGGCGATCTGCTCGGTTTTCACGCGCTGGTCGAACGGGTCGAGTTCGGCGATCACGTCGCCCTCTTTCACGATCTGATTGTCGTCGATGAAGACCTTGGTGACGACGCCGGAAATGCGTGCCGAGACGGGATGCACGTGACCGGCCACATACGCGTTTTCCGTTTCCACGAAATAGTGGCTGCGGTACCACATGCGCGCACCGGCGCCCAGCGCGACCAGGACGATCAGGCCGGCGATGATTTTGACGCGGTTGTTCGGCGGGGCGGAGCTGGCGGAAGCGGCGGGCGTGGAAGGTGCGGCAGGGGCCGCGGGTGGGACGGCGCTCAGCACCTTGTGCTCTGCTTGGCCTGGCTGGTTGGACATACTCGCTCCGAAAATGAAATGATATAGGTTCATTATTGGGCAAAGAAAAGCCAAAGTCAAGAAATGAAACGATTGCATTTCATTTTAATTTGCACTACAGTGTGAGCCATCACTTACCCTCCAACTTATAAAGAGACCCAGACCATGTCCGATCCCGGCCTCAGCGATACCTTGCCTACCGATACAGAATCCGGCGATGCCGTCCACGCGCTTTCCTGCTGCGGCAAGCCAGCCGGCCGGCCGCGCGCGGCGGACATGGAGGCGCGCATGGAAAACCTGCTGCACACGGCCGGCAGCCTGTTTCTGGAAAAAGGGTATGGAAAGGTGAGCCTGGAAATGATCGCCCGCGAAGCCCACGTGGCCGTGCGCACGATTTATGTGAAATTTGGCGGCAAGTCGGGCTTGTTCAATGCCGTGGTGGAATTGCGCCGTGCCGCCTATTTTTCGACCATGCCGGCGCTGGAAACGGACATGCGCCCCCTGCCCACCATCCTGGGCGAGTTCGGCCTGCTGTTCCTGCAACTGGTCACCATGCCGGCGGCGATCCGCCTCAATCGCATGGTCGTGGCTGAAGCGGCCACGCACCCGGAACTGGCGGAAACGTTCTACAAGGTGGGACCGGGACAGACGCGCGAGATGCTGACCCGGTTTTTCAGCCGCCCCGACATCGCCCCCCTGTTTCGCGCAGAGCTGACGGCGGCCATGCTGGCACTGCACCTGCTCAATTGCCTGCTGGGCGACCAGATGTCGCGCCTGCTGTTCCCACCACAAACACAGCCGGACGTGGCGCAATTGCGCGCCAAGGTGGAGGTCAGTCTGGACCTGTTCCTGCGCGGCACCCTGCGCCAGCCGCCTGACGCCTGACGCGCGACGGCCTGAAGCGCAAGTCAGCCAGGACGGCTGCAATCTTCCGGCAGCGCCGCTTCGGCGTGCTCATCGCTCAAGCCCAGCGCGCGCAGGAAAGGCTGGGCCGCCGACGCGCCATCAACACTAAGTGAAGACTCACTTCCATCGTAACGGTCCGGGCCATAGCGCATCAGATCAAACGAGGTTTCAAAGCGCTGCGCCAGGAAATACGTACGGAAGTAATCGAAGGAAAACGCCACCTGACCATCGGTCTGCAGCAGCAAGCCATGCGCATACAGCGGCGCCAACCAGTCCCCGGCCGCCATGCTCCAGCCCTTCACGCCACAATAGTCGCTGGCAAAGCGCTCCAGCTCCGCCCCGTTGAGGAAGACGGTCTTGGCTTCGAACATCACGAATGCCAGCTCGATCAGGAATTCGCGCGCATCGGCAGCCACGCCGGCGTCCACGCGCTGCTGCACGCCCGCCTTGCCCAGCAAGCCATCGAGATAAGCGCGCTCGGCCGCCAATTGCGGCAACAAGGCAGCAAACACATACTCGGCATCCACCTGCCCCGTTTCCTGGCCATTTGGCGTGTACAGCACCGACAGGGCGAAGCTCTTGCTCACGTCATCGAATTCGCGCAGGGACACCGTCCACTGCGTGCCTGCCGCGCCGCCATCGGCCGCGCTGTCGAACTCGAGCACGGCAAATGCCGCCATCTGGCCCTGCGCGCCGTACAGGCTGCCGGGATTGCTCTTGAACAAGATGCCCAGCGACTTCATCAGCGAACTGGCATCGCCCGTATGCTGGTGGCCATGGAACACGGCGTGGATATTCTTGTAGTGCGCGCGCTGCTCGGCACTTGCGTGCTCGTCGGCGGAGAAAAAACTGAAACCGGCATTGCCCAGCGCCGCAGCCGCGACACCCTGCTGGCGGCTGCCAGGCACCAGGTAGAAACGCGCGCCAGGCAAGCTGGCCGCCTGCAGCAAGGGGCGCAGGAAGTACTCGTAGACGTACACGGGCGTCGTGCCGGCACAGGCGTCGGGCGCCACCAGCTGGCCCGTGAAGAAAATCGCATCGATCTTCTTGCCCGCCGCCAGGATAGCGGCCACATCCTGGTACAAGGCATGCAGCATCACGGCTTGCTCTTGCTCGTCAGCTCGGCGCAAGCGGACATCGGCAATATGCAGGGCGGTAAATTTTTTCATCGTTGCAAAACTTTCTTAGAGCCTATCCCAGTAGGGAGCGTCTTCTGCTGGTAGTTCATCAGGAGCGCGGGCAAGGCGTGAGGAGGAAGCGTGGCGAGCCACGCGACGACGATCGACGCAGTCCCCCGCTTCTGAGGGGCGCCAGCAGGGGATGTATTCATCTACTGGGACAGGCTCTTAGTACAGCGGAACTTGACCGAACCCCACGCTGGCAACATTCCTGGAAAAATCACACGCTTCTGTTGCTGCAAAAGCAGAACAGGGTGACAGGCCTCCATTCTGCCATTTTTTCCATATGGCAATACTCACCAATTTTCACATGAGGCCGATGCGCTACAGTTCACCTGCGGTTTACCTTGCCAGGATCAAGGAAAATAAAAAAACCCGCAATCGCTTGCGGGTTTTTAATGTTGCAACGTGCGCTTAAAACATCAGCGCTTGCGCGGCGGCGGCAAGTCCGTGCACACGCCTTCGTACACTTCGGCGGCCATCCCGATCGACTCGCCCAGGGTCGGGTGCGGGTGGATGGTCTTGCCGATGTCGGTGCCGTCGCAGCCCATTTCGATGGCCAGGGCGATTTCACCGATCATGTCGCCCGCATGCGTGCCGACGATGGTGCCGCCGATGATGCGGTGCGTTTCCGCGTCGAACAGCAACTTGGTGAAGCCTTCGGCGCGGCCGTTGGCCACGGCGCGGCCGGAAGCGGCCCAGGGGAAGTGGCCCTTCTCGACCTTGATGCCCTTGGCTTTCGCTTCGTCTTCCGTGATGCCGGCCCATGCCACTTCCGGATCCGTGTAGGCGACCGATGGAATCACCTTGACGTCGAAGTGCGACTTCTGGCCAGAAGCCGCTTCCGCCGCCACGTGGGCTTCATGCACGGCCTTGTGCGCCAGCATCGGCTGGCCCACCAGGTCGCCGATGGCGAAGATGTTCGGCACGTTGGTGCGCATCTGGCTGTCGACGTTGATGAAGCCACGGTCGGTAACCGTCACGCCGGCCTTGTCGGCGGCGATCTTCTTGCCGTTCGGGCTGCGGCCCACGGCGACGAGCACCAGGTCGTAGATTTGCGGCGCCGGTGCCGTGGCGCCCGCTTCGGCCGCTTCGAACGTGACCTTGATGCCTTCCGGCAGTGCCTCGACGGCCACCGTCTTGGTCTTGGTCATGATGTTGTCGAAGCGCTTCTCGTTGAACTTCTGCCACACCTTGACGGCGTCGCGGTCCGCGCCCTGCATCAGGCCATCCATCATTTCAACCACGTCGATGCGCGCGCCGAAGGTGGAATACACCGTCGCCATTTCCAGGCCGATGATGCCGCCGCCGATGACCAGCATGCGTTTCGGTATCTGGCGCAATTCCAGCGCGCCCGTCGAATCGACGATGCGCGGGTCTTCCGGCACGAAGGGCAGCTTCACCACGGACGAACCGGCGGCGATGATGGCTTGCTTGAACTGCACGACTTTTTTCGAGCCGTCGCCTGCCGTCACTTCGATGTGGTTCGCGGACAGGAACTGGCCCACGCCCGTGACGACTTGCGTCTTGCGCGCCTTGGCCATGCCGGCCAGACCGCCCGTCATGTTCTTGATCACGCCTTCCTTGTAAGCGCGTACCTGGTCGATGTCGATCGTCGGCTTGGCGAACGTCACGCCCGTGCTGGACATGTGCGCCGTTTCATCGATGACGGAAGCGACGTGCAGCAGCGCCTTCGACGGGATGCAGCCCACGTTCAGGCACACGCCGCCCAGGGTCGCGTAGCGCTCGACGATGACCGTCGACATGCCCAGGTCGGCCGCGCGGAATGCCGCCGAATAGCCGCCGGGACCGCCGCCCAGCACCATCATGTCGACGTCGATGTCGACCTGGCCGCTGTAATTGCCGGCCGGGATGGCGGCGACAGGTGCCGCTGGTGCCACAGCCGGAGCCGCAGCGGCAGGCGCAGGAGCGGCCGCTGGTGCGGCAGCAGCCGCACCTTCAGCCGCTTCCACCACCAGCAGCGCGCTGCCTTCGGCGATCTTGTCGCCAACCTTGACCTTGACTTCCTTGACGACGCCGGCGTGGGTCGACGGGATCTCCATGCTGGCCTTGTCCGATTCAACCGTGATCAGGGACTGGTCCACCTTGATGGTGTCGCCCACCTTGACCATCAGTTCGATGACTTCGACTTCCTTGAAATCGCCGATATTCGGTACTTTTACCTCTACTGTGCTCATCAATCGCTCCTTACAGCAGAATTTTGCGCATGTCGGCCAGGACTTCGCCGAGGTACACGGAGAATCGCGCGCCCATCGCGCCATCGACCACGCGGTGGTCGTAGGACAGCGAAGTGCCCATCATCAGACGTGGCTGGAAGGCCTTGCCATCCCATACCGGCTTGATCGAGGCTTTCGACAGGCCCAGGATGGCCACTTCCGGCGCATTCACGATAGGCGTGAAGTGCGTGCCGCCGATGCCGCCCAGGGACGAAATCGTGAAGCTGGCGCCCTGCATATCGGCCGGTTTCAGCTTGCCTTCGCGCGCCTGCAGCGACAGTTCCGTCATTTCACGGGCGATCTGCGAAACCGACTTCTGGTCCGCGCCCTTGATCACCGGTACCACCAGGCCATTCGGCGTGTCGGCCGCGAAGCCGATGTTGTAGTACTGCTTGAGGATCAGGTTTTCGCCCTTGGCGTCCAAGGACGCGTTAAACGCGGGGAATTTCTTCAGCGCGGCGACGGAAGCCTTGATGACGAATGCCAGCATGGTCAGCTTGGCCGCGTCCTTGTTCTTCGCATTGGCCGCGTTGGTATCGACGCGGAACGCTTCCAGGTCCGTCACGTCCGCTTCGTCGAACTGCGTGACGTGCGGGATCATGACCCAGTTGCGGTGCAGGTTCGGACCCGAGATTTTCTTGATGCGCGACAGCGGCAGCAATTCGGTCGCGCCAAATTTGCTGAAATCCAGCGACGGCCATGGCAGCAGATCCAGGCCCACGCCGGAACCGGCTTTGGCGACCGGAGCATTTGGCACGGCGACGGCGCCCGACATCACGCCCTTGACGAAGTTCTGCACGTCTTCCTGGGTGATGCGGCCTTTCGGACCGGAACCGCCCACCCGGGCCAGGTCCACGCCCAGTTCGCGCGCGAACTTGCGGATCGATGGCGACGCGTGCGCCAGCTTGCCATTCACGGCAGGGGCGGCAGCAGCGGGGGCAGCGGCAGGAGCGGCGACCGGCGCCGAAGCGACGGCAGCGGCTGGTGCGGCGGCAGCCTGCGCTGGCGCGGCGGCTGGGGCGGCAGCGGCAGGAGCGGCAGCGCCGCCCGTCGTTTCCACCACCAGCACCAGGCTGCCCTTGGCAACCTTGTCGCCGACCTTGACCTTCAATTCCTTGACGATACCGGCGTGGCTGGACGGGATTTCCATGCTGGCCTTGTCCGATTCGACCGTCAGCAGCGACTGGTCGACCTTGATCGCGTCACCAACCTTGACCATCAGTTCGATGACTTCGACCTCCTTGAAGTCGCCGATATCGGGCACGGTCACTTCCACCAGGGCCGGCGCGCCGGCAGGGGCGGCAGGTGCTGGTGCAGCGGCGGCGGGGACAGCTTCAGCGGCAGGTGCCGCAGCTGGCGCGGCAGTGACAGGCGCCGATGCCGGGGCCGACGCGTCGTCCGCCACTTCCAGCAGCAGGACCAGCGAACCTTCGGCGATCTTGTCGCCCACGTTGACTTTCAATTCCTTGACGACACCGGCATGGCTCGATGGAATTTCCATGCTGGCCTTGTCCGATTCGACCGTGATCAGGGACTGGTCAACCTTGACCGTGTCGCCTGGCTTGACCATCAGTTCAATGATCTCGACTTCCTTGAAATCGCCGATATCCGGGACTTTGACTTCCACAATGCTCATAGCTTGCTCCGTTATTTTATTTGTCAGATGGACCCGCACACACGCCAGGGCGGCACTTTCGCACCGCCCTGGCATCATCGGGTCCGCACAACGATTACTGGGTCACCGGATTCGGTTTGTTCGCGTCGATGCCGTACTTGGCAATCGCCTGCTCCACCACCGACACGTCGATCTTGCCTTCGTCAGCCAGCGATTTCAACGCGGCCACGGTGACATAATAACGGTTCACTTCGAAGAACTCGCGCAGCTTGGCGCGGCTGTCCGAGCGGCCAAAGCCATCGGTGCCGAGCACTTTATAAGTGCGGCCCTTCGGCATGAAGGCGCGGATCTGTTCTGCAAACGCGCGCATGTAATCGGTCGTGGCGACGATCGGGCCATCCGTGTCCTGCATCAGCGACGTTACGTATGGCACGCGCTGCTGTTTCGACGGGTTGACCATGTTCCAGCGTTCCGCATCCTGGCCATCGCGGGCCACCAGGGTCAGCGACGGCGCCGACCACACGTCCGCAGCCACGCCCCAGTCGTTTTGCAACAGTTCGGCGGCGAAGATCGATTCGCGCAGGATGGTGCCGCAACCGATCAGCTGTACGCGCAGCTTGGCGTCCGCCTGGCCTTCCTGCAGCTTGTACATGCCTTTCAGGATGCCTTCTTCCTGGCCTGGCTTGATGCCTGGCTGGGCGTAGTTCTCGTTCATGATCGTGATGTAGTAGAACACATCTTCCTGGTTGGCGATCATGCGGCGCAGGCCGTCCTGGATGATGACGGCGACTTCATGGCTGAAGGTCGGATCGTACGGCATGCAGGTCGGGATGGTCGCGGCGAAGATATGGCTGTGGCCATCTTCGTGCTGCAAGCCTTCGCCGTTCAGGGTCGTACGGCCGGCCGTGCCGCCCATCAGGAAGCCACGGGCGCGCATGTCGGCCGAAGCCCATACCTGGTCGCCGATGCGCTGGAAGCCGAACATCGAGTAGAAGGTGTAGAACGGGATCATGATGCGGTCGTTGGTCGAATACGACGTCGCCGCAGCGATCCACGAGCTCATGCCGCCCGCTTCGTTGATGCCCTCTTGCAGGATCTGGCCAGCCTTGTCTTCGCGGTAGTACATGACCTGGTCCTTGTCGACCGGCTCGTACAACTGGCCTTTCGGGTTGTAGATGCCGATCTGGCGGAACAGGCCTTCCATGCCGAAGGTACGCGATTCATCGACCAGGATAGGCACCACGCGCTGGCCCAGGTTCGGGTCTTTCAGCAGGGTCGAGATGACGCGCACGAACGCTTGCGTGGTCGAGATTTCACGGCCTTCAGGCGTCGCTTCGAGCACGTTCTTGAAGGCGTCCAGGCCAGGCACGGGCAGGGTTTCTTCCGACTTCTGGCGGCGCTGCGGCAGGTAGCCGCCCAGGGCCTTGCGGCGCTCGTGCAGGTAGACCATTTCCGGCGCGTCGTCGGCTGGCTTGAAGAACGGGATGTCGGCCAGCTTGTCGTCAGGGATAGGCAGCGAGAAGCGGTCGCGCATTTCGCGAATCGCCTCGTCGTCGAGTTTTTTCGTCTGGTGCGCCGTGTTGCGCGCTTCGCCGGACTTGCCCATGCCGTAGCCCTTGATGGTTTTCACCAGCAGGACGGTTGGCTGGCCCTTGTGTTCCTGGGCGATCTTGAATGCCGCGTAGATCTTGTGCGGATCGTGGCCGCCACGGGTCAGGCGCCAGATGTCGTCGTCCGTCATGTTGGCAACCATTTCCAGCAGCTTCGGATGCTTGCCGAAGAAGTGCTTGCGCACGTAGGCGCCATCTTTCGCCTTGTAGTTCTGGTACTCGCCGTCGACGGTTTCCATCATCACGCGCTGCAGGATGCCTTCCTTGTCCTGTGCCAGCAGGGCATCCCAGCCCGGACCCCAGATAACCTTGACGACGTTCCAGCCGGCGCCACGGAATTCGCCTTCCAGTTCCTGGATGATCTTGGTGTTGCCGCGCACGGGGCCGTCCAGGCGCTGCAGGTTGCAGTTGACCACGATGACAAGGTTGTCGAGCATGTCGCGTGCGGCCAGGCCGATCGCGCCCAGCGATTCCGGCTCGTCCATCTCGCCATCGCCGCAGAAGGCCCAGATCTTGCGGTTGTCGGTCTTGGCGATGCCGCGTGCGTGCAGGTACTTCAGGAAGCGCGCCTGGTAGATCGCCATGTGCGGGCCCAGGCCCATCGACACGGTCGGGAACTGCCAGAAGTCAGGCATCAGCTTCGGATGCGGGTACGAGGACAGGCCCTTGCCGTCGACTTCCTTGCGGAAGTTCAGCATCTGCTCTTCCGTCAAACGGCCTTCGAGGAAGGCGCGCGCGTAGACGCCGGGCGAGGAATGGCCCTGGATGTACAGCAAGTCGCCGCCGTGGTCGGCCGTTGGCGCATGCCAGAAATGGTTGAAACCGATGCCCAGCATGTTCGCCAGCGAAGCGAACGAGGACAGGTGGCCGCCCAGGTCGCCGTCGGCGCGGTTGGCCTTGACCACCATGGCCATGGCGTTCCAGCGCATCCACGAGCGCAGGCGCTCTTCGTATTCCAGGTTGCCGGGACAGTGTGCTTCTTGCTTGGTGGGGATGGTATTGACGTAGGCGGTGGTGCTGGAGAACGGGATCTGGGCGCCGCGGCGGCGGGCCAGGTCAACCATGCGCTCCATCAGGTAATGCGCGCGTTCCGGACCTTCATTTTCCAGCACGGCTTCGAGCGCGTCCAGCCACTCCTTGGTTTCCTGCATATCCGGGTCGGTGCCGATCTGTGTCGTTACCTGGTTCAGTTGAGCTGACATCTGTTGAGTCTCCTTTGTGAACGCCCCACCCCGATTTTCCGGATCGCTGTCGGACGGTATTTCGCTGATTATTTACTATTAAGTCGGTTTAGTGTGGGGATTCTAACAGCGTATTTACTATTTTTCAAATTACGATATAGCATTTCGTATTGTGAAATCTCCCTATGAAATTTATGCTGCACTGCCGCAAATTCTGCCCGGAAATTAGGATGAGCAGAGTAGCAAATAGCGCCGAAACCGGAAAACTTTTCATGCCCTGGCCGCCCCTGCTCTACGAGCACATCAGCAAACCGAATTAAAACCCCAGTCGTCCGCACAGGCATACCGGGCCAAGCGGGCCTGAAAAATGTCGAGGGCAAGGCGCGGCGACGCAGACAGTACGCCAGTACGGCAAGGAGCTGCAACGCCGCCATCGGCATTTTCTCAGCCCCGCGTCCCTGACCCGCTGTTGTGACGCCTTTGCATAGCCAAAACCGCCCCTTTGCGCCGCCCGGCTTTATAATCTGTCTTTTCCCTCCCACACAGCCTCCCTACCATGCCAGCACAACTGATCGACGGAATCGCCCTCTCCCAAAAACTGCGCAGCGAAATCGCCACGCGCGCCGCCGCCCTCACGGCCAAGGGCACCCAGCCCGGCCTGGCCGTGATACTCGTCGGTGAAGACCCGGCCAGCCAGGTGTATGTCCGCAACAAGGTCAAGGCGTGCGGCGACGTGGGTTTTCACTCGGTGCTGGAAAAATATGAAGCGGACCTGTCCGAAGCGGACTTGCTGGCACGCATCGCCAGCCTGAACGCGGACCCGGCCATCCACGGCATCCTCGTGCAAATGCCCTTGCCCAAGCACATCAACCCGCACAAGGTCATCGAAGCGATCGCCACGACGAAGGACGTGGATGGCTATTCCGTCCTGAGCGCAGGTGAACTGATGACGGGCTTGCCCGGCTTTCGCCCGTGCACGCCGTATGGCTGCATGAAACTGATCGAAAGCACGGGCGTGGACCTGCGCGGCAAGCACGCCGTCGTCATCGGCCGCAGCAACACCGTCGGCAAGCCGATGGCCCTGCTGCTCTTGCAAGCGAATGCCACCGTCACCATCTGCCATAGTGCGACCCCGGATCTGGGCCTGTACACGCGCCAGGCAGACGTGGTCGTGGCCGCCGTCGGCCGCCGCAACACCCTGACGGCCGACATGGTCAAGCCGGGCGCCATCGTCATCGACGTGGGCATGAACCGCGACGATGACGGCAAGCTGTGCGGTGACGTAGATTTTGCCGGAGTGAAAGACGTCGCCTCCCACATCACCCCGGTACCGGGTGGCGTGGGTCCGATGACGATCACCATGTTGCTGATGAACACGGTCGAGGCTGCCGAGCGCGTTTAAGAGGAGCACCTGAGAAAACGTCCATGGCTGCGTTGCAGTGCCTCGCCGTACTATTCGTACTGCCTTCGGCACCGCGCCTTGCCCTGAACGTTTTTCAGGCGCTCCATATATGAAGACAGAATGGATGAACCGACGATGAATACCAATCCCCTGCTTGATTTTTCCGGCCTGCCCCGCTTCGACGCGATCACGCACGAGCATGTCACGCCTGCCATCGATACCCTCTTGGAACAGGCGCGCGCCACGGTGGCGCGGCTGGAAGCGCCCATGGAAGAAGTCAGCTGGGAAAACTTCGTCGCGCCCCAGGACCAGATCGCCGAAACCCTGGGCCGCGCCTGGAGCATCGTCAACCACTTGAATAGCGTGATCGATACGCCGGAACTGCGCGCCGCCTACAATGCCAACCTGCCCAAGGTGACGGAATTCTGGACCGAACTGGGCCAGAACGACATCCTCTTCGGCAAATACAAGCAACTGCAGGTGCGCGCCGATTTCTCCAGCCTGTCGCCGGCGCGCCGTCGCATCGTCGACAATGCCGTGCGCGACTTCCGCCTCGGTGGCGCCGAGTTGCCAGAGGACAAGAAAGAGCGCTTTGGCGCCATCCAGGAAGAACACGCAGCCGTCTCGACGCGCTTTTCCGAAAACGTGCTCGACGCCACCAATGACTACAAGTTGCTGGTCGAAAACGAAAGCGACCTGGCCGGCCTGCCCGACGACGTGAAGGCCGCCGCGCGCGCCGCCGCCGACAAGGCCGGCAAGCAAGGCTATGAATTCTCGCTGCATTTCCCCTCGTATTATCCGATCCTGCAGTTTGCCGACAATCGCGCGTTGCGCGAAACTATCTACCGCGCCAACGCCACCAAGGCGTCGGACCAGGGCGACGTCTTCAGCAAGAAGGACGAGTGGGACAATACGCAGAACATCGTCACCTTGTTGCGACTGCGTAAAGAAGAGGCGCAGCTGCTCGGCTACGCCAATTTCGCCGAAGTGTCGCTGGTCTCCAAGATGGCCACCTCGCCCGCGCAAGTCATCGCTTTCCTGGAAGACCTGGCCCAACGCGCACGCCCGTTCGCCGAGAAGGACCTGGCAGAACTGAAGCAATTCGCGCGCGAAGAACTGCGCATCGCCGAACTGCAAGCGTGGGACGTGCCGTACGCGTCCGAAAAGCTGCAGGAGCGCCGCTACGCGTTCTCGGCCCAGGAAGTCAAACAGTACTTCCCTGAACACAAGGTGATCGACGGCCTGTTCCGCCAGATCCAGAACCTGTTCGCGGTCGAGATCAAACTGGATACGGCGCCCGTCTGGCACCCGGATGTGCGTTTCTATCGCATCGAGCGCGACGGCCAGCTGATCGGCCAGTTCTACCTGGACCTGTATGCGCGCGCGGGAAAAAGCGGCGGCGCCTGGATGGACGACGCGCGCGGCCGCCGCGCCGACGCCAGCCAAGTGCAAACGCCGATCGCCTATCTGACCTGCAACTTCACGGAACCGGCCGTGGTCGACGGCAACGTCCAGCCGGCGCTGTTTACGCACGATGAAGTGATCACCCTGTTCCACGAATTCGGCCATGGCCTGCACCATATGCTCACGGTGGTCGACGAGCTGGGCGTGTCGGGTATTGCCGGCGTAGAATGGGATGCCGTGGAACTGCCATCGCAATTCATGGAAAACTTCTGCTGGGAATGGGAAGTGCTCGAACACATGACGGCGCATGCCGTCACGGGCGCGCCGCTGCCGCGCGCGCTGTACGACAAGATGCTGGCTGCCAAGAATTTCCAGTCCGGCTTGCAAACCCTGCGCCAGGTGGAGTTCTCCTTGCTCGACATGCATTTGCACTACGACTACGATGCCGGCACGGGCCAGAGCGTGCAGCAGCTGATCGACGGCGTGCGCGCCAAGTTCGCGCTGATCATCCCGCCCCCGTTCAACCGCTTCCAGAATGCCTTTGGACATATCTTTTCCGGCGGCTACGCGGCTGGCTACTACAGCTACAAGTGGGCCGAGGTGCTGTCCGCCGATGCCTATGCAGCCTTCGAGGAAGCCCGTGCGCTGGGACCGGCCGCCACCACGGCGGCGGGCAAGCGTTACCTGGAAGAAATCCTGTCCGTCGGCGGCTCGCGCCCCGCGCTGGAATCGTTCACGGCCTTCCGCGGCCGCGAACCGTCGATCGACGCCCTGCTGCGCCACAGCGGCATGGCCGCTTGATCGCCATGAGCCGCGTCGATTTTCACAGCAACGTGCCCGACAAGCTGGCCTACGCCTGCCGCCTGGCGCGCAAGGCCTACATGGCCGGCAGCAAGGTCGTCGTGCTGGTGCAGGATGGCGCCCAGCTCGACGCCTTGAACAGCGCCATGTGGACCATTTCCGCCACGGATTTCCTGCCGCACGTGCTGGCCGGCGATCCGCTGGCGGCGCAAACACCCATCATCCTGACCGATGACGAAGCGGCCGAGTTGCCGCACCACGACATCCTCGTCAACCTGTCGCAGCTGCCGCCCGCCAATTACGCGCAATTCCAGCGCGTCTTCGAAATCGTTTCCATGGATGAGCAAGATGCGCAGGCGGGCCGCCAGCGCTTCCTGCACTACCGCCAGCAAGACGTGCAGCCGACCCACTTCGTGGCCGGGAAGACATGAGCCTACAGCCATTCGACCAGGGCATTCCCCTGCTGACGGAGGTGCTGCTGGGGCCGGAGGTGGCTGAGGTGGCGGATGCCATCGTGCCTGCTGCGCCTGCCGTCGAGGAAGCGCCCGCATTGCCACCGAGCATAGCTCAGCCCGACTGGGACGCCATCGAATCACGCCTGACGCAGCGCATCCTGCACCAGGTGCAAGGCAAGATCGACCATCTGCTGGAAGAGCGCATCGCCCACGTCCTGCAGACCGCCCTGCAAAACGCCCTGATCGGCATGCGCGGCGCCCTGCGCGAAGACTTGCAGCAATCGCTGGAACAGATCGTGGCCCATGCCGTGAGCCATGAGCTCGGTCACCTGCACCCACCCGCACAGACGCTGCAACCCTGAGCATGCTGCACAATGTCGGGTTACGCGCTGCGCGCTAACCCGACCTACCCGACCTACCCTATTCTTTCCTCCAACGCCATTCTTTGGTGCGCTCGCGCCTGCGAAACCGGTGCATCGCGCCTCACTTTGGTGATTGTTGCGACAAAATGTAAAAAGCCCCAAAAGCGGCTTTGCGCAGCCAGTTTTTTGTTGTACCTTTCTTCACACGTACCGCCTGTCGAAGCGGTTTTCACGAGACGCCGCCGTATCTTTATCCATTGGAGAATGTTTATGCTGCTCAAGACCAAAGTCCTTCCTCTCGCCGTCGCCCTCGCCTTTGCCGGCCATGCGGGCGCGCAGGAAATCATCAAGATAGGCCACGTCGCGCCGGTCTCTGGCGCCAGCTCCCACCTGGGCAAGGATAACGAGAACGCGGCCAAGATGGCCATCGAGGACTTGAACGCCAAAGGCTTCAAGATCGACGGCAAAGCCGTGAAATTCGTGCTGGTGCCCGAAGATGACGCAGCCGATCCCAAGCAGGGCACGGCCGTGGCGCAAAAGCTGGTCGACGCCAAGGTCAACGGCGTGGTCGGCCACCTGAACTCGGGCACGACGATTCCCGCGTCGCGCATTTACTTCAATGCCGGCATTCCGCAGATTTCACCGGCCGCCACCAACCCGACATATACCCAGCAGAAATTCAATACCGCCTTCCGCGTCGTCGCCAATGACAACAAGCTCGGGGGCACCCTGGGCGCGTATGCCGTCGGCAAGCTGCAAGCGAAGAAAATCGCCGTCATCGATGACCGCACGGCCTACGGCCAGGGCGTGGCGGAACAGTTCGTCAAGGGCGCCAAGAAGGCGGCCCCAGGCGTGCAAATCGTCGGCAAGGAATTTACCAATGCCAACGCCACCGATTTCAATGCCATTTTGACCAGCATCAAGTCGAAAAATCCCGACCTGATCTTCTTTGGCGGCATGGATTCCGTGGGCGGCCCCATGCTGCGCCAGATGAAGGCGCTGGGCATCAAGGCCAAATTCATGGGCGGCGACGGCCTGTGCACGGAACCGCTGGGCAAGCTGGCCGGCGACGCTGTCGGCGAAAACATGGTCACCTGCGCGGAAGCGGGCGGCGTGACGGGCGATCAGCAAAAAGGCATGGACGATTTCCGCGCCCGCTACAAGCAAAAATACAATATGGAAGTACAGCTGTACGCGCCATATGTGTACGACGCCGTGATGACCATGGCCACCGCCATGGCCGACGCCAAATCGTCGAAACCGTCGGTCTACCTGCCTTTCCTGGCCAAGGTGAAATACCAGGGCGTGACGGGGCCGATCTCGTTCGACGCCAACGGCGACATCAAGGATGGCGCGCTGACCTTGTTCACCTATCGCGATGGCAAGAAGACCAAGATGGAAGTGGTCAAATAATAGAACCTACTGCGCGGCGCGATTTGCGGCCTGCGATGCTCACTGTGCATTCGCACAGCTCCGCTTCTCAGCCACAACTCACATCCGCTCGCTACGGTTCTTGCTGTCCGGCTACATAAGCCAGTAATCCGTCGGCCAGCGCGTCGAAGGTGGCGCGGCAGCGCAGGCTGCCGCGCAAGTCTGCATGCATGGTGACCCAGGTTTCCATCGGCAGCGCAAACGCTTGCGGCAACACGCGCCGCAGGGCCGGATCGCGCGCCGCCAGCCCCGCCTGGCACACGCCGATGCCGGCGCCCGCGCGTATCAGGGCCAGTTGCGCCAGGTCGCTGTCGCTGCGCCAGGCAAAGTTGTCCCGCGAAAATTCCTGGAAGGCCGCACCCGCGTTGCGTACGAAGGGGCTCGCCTCGTCGTAGCCGATGACGGCATGCTGAGCCAAATCGGCCAGTGCCAGCGGTGTGCCATGCTGTGCCAGGTAATCCGCGTGGGCATGCAGGCCCAGTTCGATATCGCCCACCTTGCGCGCCACCAGTTGCTCCTGGCGCGGACGCAGCATGCGCACGGCGATGTCCGCCTCCCGGCGCAGCAAATCCTGCACCTTGTTGCTCAACACCAATTCAATGATCAAGCCCGGATGGCGCGCGCGCAGGCGGGCCAGTATGGACGGCAGCACCTCCACGCCCACCACTTCGCTGGCCGCGATGCGCACGACGCCCGCTACGCCCTGCCCCTGGCTGCTGGCGGCGCGCTGCATCAGGGCGGCCGTATGCTCCATGGTTTCCGCATGGGGCCGCAGCGCCAGGGCCACTTCCGTGGGCAGCAAGCCCAGCTGAGAGCGCGTGAACAGGGTCGCGCCCAGCGCCTGCTCGAGCGCGGCGATATGCCGCCCGACAGTGGGCTGCGTGATGCCCAGCGCGCGTGCCGCGCCGGACAAGGAGCCATGCTGCAGCACGGCCAGCAGCGAACGGTAGTATTCCCAGGCAATCGAATTGGTCATACATAAATGTATAGCCTGTGGCCGATGCTCGTCAATTCCCAATTAGCCTTGCGCGGCAGATACTGGCGCCATCAACCACAGGGAGGTCAGGATGGAGAACACGAAAAACATGGCATTGGTACTGGGCGCCACGGGCGGCATCGGCGGCGAGATGGTGCGCCAGC
Source organism: Janthinobacterium sp. JF4 (assembly GCF_059617925.1). NCBI lineage: Bacteria > Pseudomonadati > Pseudomonadota > Betaproteobacteria > Burkholderiales > Oxalobacteraceae > Janthinobacterium > Janthinobacterium sp. JF4. Next base: position 25,335 of record NZ_JCAQAV010000005.1, read on the forward strand.
TCCTGGCGGCGGGCTGGCAGGTACGCGCCTTGACGCGGGGCGAGACGCCATCGCCACGGGCAGATAACATCGAGTGGCTGCGCGGCGATGCGCTGTCGCGCGCGGACGTGCTGGCGGCCGCCAAAGGCTGCGCCGTCATCGTGCACGCCGTCAACCCGCCCGGCTACCGCCACTGGGGCCAGCTGGTGCTGCCCATGCTCGACAACACCATCGCCGCGGCGATTGCCGAAGGCGCCACCATCGTGCTGCCTGGCACCGTGTACAACTTCGGCCCCGACGCCTTTCCCGTGCTGACGGAGGACGCGCAGCAGCATCCGCGCACGCGCAAGGGCGCCATCCGCGTGGAACTGGAAGCGCGGCTGGAACGGGCCAGCACGCAGGGCGCCAGGGTGCTGATCGTGCGCGCGGGCGACTTCTTCGGCCCCCGCGCCGGCAACAACTGGTTTTCGCAGGGGCTGGTGAAACCGGGCCAAAGCGTGCGCAGCATCCTGTATCCGGGTGCGCCCGGCGTGGGCCACCAGTGGTCCTACCTGCCCGACGTGGCGCGCACGATGCTGCAATTGCTGGCCAGGCGCGCCTCCTTGCCCGCGTTTGCGCGCTTTCACATGGCCGGCCACTGGGACCACGATGGCCGGCAGATGACGGGCGCCATTGCCCGCGTGGTGGAACAGGCAACCGGAGCTGCGCCCGCCATCCGGCGTTTTCCGTGGTGGCTGGTGGCGCTGGCGTCGCCGTTCGTGGCGACCCTGCGCGAAATGCGCGAGATGCGCTATCTGTGGCAAACGCCCTTGTCCATGGAGAATGCGCGGCTGCTGGCCGTGCTGGGCCAGGAGCCGCATACGCCGCTCGACGAGGCCGTGCGGGCGACATTGGAGGGCATGGGCAATCTGCAGAAAGCAGCAGTCAAAAAAAAGGCGCCGGGATTGCCGGCGCGCTGATTGCAGGTGCTGCGGCACAGATTATTTCTGTGCGAGTACCCATTTGACCAGGGTGTGGGCTTCCGCATCGCTCACTTGCGGGTTGGCTGGCATCGGGATCGCGCCCCAGGTGCCGGAACCGCCCTTCGTGACTTTCGCCACGAGCTTGTTTTCCGCGTCTTTCTGACCGGCATACTTGGCAGCCACGTCCTTGAACGCGGGGCCCACCAGTTTCGTGCTCACTGCGTGGCAAGCCATGCAGTTTTTTGCTTTCGCCAGATCCGGATTGGCCAACGCTGCTTGCGATGCCAGAGCCGATACGGTCAATACACTCACCAACATAAAACGTTTCATTGTCTTTTCTCCAAAGTTACTTCCTGCGGCATTTTACTGTGTTTCCGCAGATGCACCACGAGCCCAGATCAAGCGTTTCAATGTAGTAACGCAATGTAGACGGGAGGCATGCATATTCTGCCCCATCTGCGCGCCCATGACCACGTTGTTTGTAAGGCGATGTAACGACAGCCGGCCCCGCACAGTCAAACGGGGCCGGCCGTCGCACTTATGCAACAAATCAGCGCTTCTGCTTCTTCAGCTGCGAGAGATCACGCACCGCGCCGCGGTCGGCCGACGTCGTCAGAGCCGCATACGCCTGCAGCGCCTGCGACACGTAGCGCTCGCGGTTGACGGGCAGCCAGGCCGCATCGCCCTTCTCTTCCATGGCGGCGCGGCGCGCGGCCAGTTCGGCATCCGTGACACGCAGATTGATGCTGCGCTCGGGGATGTCGATGTCGATGAAGTCGCCCTCTTCCACCAGGCCGATGGCGCCGCCTTCGGCCGCTTCCGGCGAAGCGTGGCCGATCACCAGGCCCGAGGAGCCGCCCGAGAAGCGCCCGTCCGTAAACAGCGCGCACGCCTTGCCCAGGCCCTTCGATTTGATGTACGAAGTCGGATACAGCATTTCCTGCATGCCCGGGCCGCCTTTCGGACCTTCGTAGCGGATGATGACGACGTCACCTTCATGCACGGTGTCTTCCAGGATGGCAGCGACGGCCGCATCCTGGCTTTCGAACACGCGCGCCTTGCCCGAGAATTTCAGGATGCTTTCATCCACGCCGGCCGTCTTGACGATGCAGCCCTTTTCCGCCAGGTTGCCGTACAAGACCGCCAGGCCGCCATCCTGCGAATACGCATGCGCCTTGTCGCGGATGCAGCCGGTGGCGCGGTCCGTGTCAACAAAGGCAAAGCGCTCCGACTGCGAGAACGCCGTCTGCGTCGGTACGCCGCCCGGCGCGGCGCGGAACAGCTCATGCACGGCCGGATTATCCGTGCACATGATGTCGTTTTGCGCGATGGCGTCGGCCAGGGTCGGCGCGTGGATGGTCGGCAGGGTCGTGTTCAAGAGGCCCGCGCGCGCCAGTTCGCCCAGGATGCCCACGATGCCGCCCGCGCGGTGCACGTCTTCGATATGGTATTTGTCCGTCATCGGCGCGACCTTGCACAGGCACGGTACCTTGCGCGAGATGCGGTCGATGTCGGCCATGGTGAATTCCACTTCCGCCTCGTGCGCGGCGGCCAGCAGGTGCAGCACGGTGTTGGTCGAGCCGCCCATGGAGACGTCGAGCGCCATGGCGTTTTCGAACGCGGACTTGGTGGCGATGGAACGTGGCAGCACCGAGTAATCGTCCTGCTCGTAATGGCGCTTGGCCAGCTCCACGATCAGACGGCCGGCGCGCAGGAACAGCTGCTGGCGGTCCGAGTGCGTGGCCAGGATGGTGCCGTTGCCGGGCAGGGCCAGGCCCAGCGCCTCGGTCAGGCAATTCATCGAGTTGGCCGTAAACATGCCGGAGCAGGAACCGCAGGTCGGACAGGCCGAACGTTCGATTTCCGCCACGTCGGCGTCGGACACGGTGCTGTCGCCCGCCTTGATCATGGCGTCGACCAGATCGAGCTTGATGATCTTCTGGCTGCCGTTGACCACCTTGACGACCTTGCCCGCTTCCATCGGGCCGCCGGAAATGAAGACGACGGGGATGTTGATGCGCATGGCGGCCATCAGCATGCCCGGCGTGATCTTGTCGCAGTTCGAGATGCAGACCATGGCGTCGGCGCAGTGGGCGTTGACCATGTATTCGACGGAGTCGGCGATCAGGTCGCGCGAGGGCAGCGAATACAGCATGCCGCCGTGGCCCATGGCGATGCCGTCATCGACGGCGATGGTGTTGAATTCCTTGGCCACGCCGCCGGCCGCCTCGATTTCGCGCGCCACCATCTGGCCCAGGTCCTTCAGATGCACGTGACCGGGCACGAACTGGGTGAACGAGTTGACGACGGCGATGATCGGCTTGTCGAAGTCGCCGTCCTTCATGCCGGTGGCGCGCCACAGGGCGCGGGCGCCAGCCATGTTGCGGCCGTGGGTGGTGGTGCGGGAGCGGTATTGCGGCATGATGGGGACCTTCCGAGAAATGAATAATGCCTGACTGCGCGGATTTTCAACAAAACCCTGCATACAGTGGGGGTACGCCAGATTGCCTTGCGCGCGCGCCACTGTCAAATATATGATGCACGTGTCTGTGAGTCGATTTGCATATCACAGCAATCAATCCGCATGGAAACACATATGAATCTTGAGCTGCGCCAGCTGCGCTACTTTGTCACCGTTGCCGAGGAATTGCACTTTGGCCGCGCCGCCGCGCGCCTGCACATGACGCAGCCGCCCCTGTCGCAAACCATCATGGCCCTGGAAGAATTGCTGGACGCGCCGCTGTTCGTGCGCACGCGCCGCGAAGTGCAGCTGACGCCGGCCGGCACGGCCCTGCTGCCCGAGGCGCGCCGGCTGCTGGCGCAGGCGCTCGATTTGCCCGCGCTGGTGCGGCGGGCGGCGCAGGGCGAGGCGGGGCGTTTGAGCCTGGCGTTTGTTTCCTCGGCCGACTACAGCGTGCTGCCGCCCTTGCTGCGCGCCTACCAGACGGCCTATCCGCAAGTGCAGATTGCGCTACAGGAAGCCACCTCGGATCTGCAGCTCGAGGAATTGCTGGCCGGGCGCACGGATGCGGGCCTGTTGATCCCCCCCCTGCCCGAGAAGGCGAAAGGAGAGCTCGATTACCTGCCCGTGCTGGCCGAGCCGCTGGTGCTGGCCGCGCCGTCCGGACTCGACGTCTTGACAGCGCCGGGGCCCGTGCGCCTGCGCGACGTGCCGTCCTTGCCTTTGATCATCTTCCCGCGCGCGATTTCTCCCGCCCTGCACGACGCCATCCTCGGCGTGTTCCGCGCGGCCGGCATCACGCCGCAGATCGGCCAGGAAGCGATCCAGATGCAAACCATCGTCAGCCTCGTCTCGGCTGGCATGGGGATCGCGCTTGTGCCACAATCGGTATCGAACCTGATGCGCCCGGGCGTAGAATACAGGCCGCTGCAGGACGCCACGCCGCTGGTGGAAACGGGCCTGGCCTGGCGCCGCGACAATCCGTCCGCCGTGCTGCAGGGTTTCCTGGCCCTGCTGCGCAAGCAGATCGGCGCTACCGCCCCTTGATTAAGTGGCCGCTAAGGCAAAAAACCGCCAGCGCCCCCATACTACGCAACCTTGGCTTTAAACAAAGAAAGAAACACCATGCTGATACACCCGATGCCCGATCCGATCGCCATACAAATCGGCCCGCTCGCCGTGCACTGGTACGGCCTGATGTATGTGCTGGCCTTCGCCCTGTTCATTATCCTGGGCCGCGTGCGCATCAAGCAGCCACACATCGCCGTGCTGGGCTGGAAGAAGGAAGACCTCGACGACATGCTGTTCTACGGCATGCTGGGCGTGGTGATCGGCGGGCGCCTGGGCGAAGTGCTGTTCTACCGCCCCGAATACTTCATGCACAATCCGCTCGAGATCTTCATGGTCTGGCATGGCGGCATGTCCTTCCATGGCGGCTTCCTCGGCGTCATCCTGGCCATGTACCTGTGGAGCCGCAAGGCGGGCCGCAACCTGTTCGACGTGCTCGATTTCATCGCGCCGCTGGTGCCGCTCGGTTATGCGGCCGGCCGCCTGGGCAACTTCATCAATGCCGAACTGCCGGGCCGCATCGCCCCGGAAACCCTGCCGTGGGCCATGCAATGGCCAGGCATTGCGTATCCCGTGCACCCGTCGCCGATCTACCAGATGCTGGTCGACGGCATCCTGGTGTTCATCATCCTGTGGCTGTTTGCGCGCAAGCAGCGCCCGCGCATGGCCGTCGGCGCCATGTTCACCCTGCTGTACGGCTGCGCGCGCTTCTTCACGGAATACTTCCGCACGCCGGACTGGGAAGTCGTCTGGCTGGGCGTGCCGATCACGTCGGGCCAGATGCTGTCGCTGCCGATGATCGTCGGCGCCATCGCGCTGCTGGTGTGGGCATATACAAGCCAGGTGATGGGCACGCCGCCCACCAAGGTCCGCCCGGCAAACACGTAAACCGCTGCCCCCCCCGATGGCGCGCCAGGCAGGCGCGCCATTTCCTTGCTCCCTCTGGCAACATTTCCCTAAAAATAGCAAAATTTCCGTACGGAATAGACTTGCTGTTGGCATCTGGGTATCATCGTTTTCACGTGCCGCCATCTTGGCGGCACGCCACGACGCTACCGGGGAGTGCCTTGCCATGCCGCCTGCCGGGCGAACACTGACATGCTCGATTGCGCTGGGCGCCTGCTATGTGCTGGCCCAGCTGGCCTTGACGGCCTGGGCTGGCACGCGCGCCCCGTGGGTGAGCTATGCATTCACCATTGCCTCGCCCCTGCTGGCGCTGGCCGCCTGTTGCCGCTGCGCCTATGTCAGCGCGGCAGGCGCCGCCAGGACAGGCTGGATCCTGTTCGCCGTGGCCATGCTGTTCTGGAGCACGGGCATGATATTGTCGGCCTGGCAAGACCTGAGCGGACAGGTGGCATCCGATGCCACGTATTTTTCCGATTTCGCGTATTTCATGTATGGCGCGCCCCTGCTGCTGGCCATGTCATCCGTGACGCACGAGCATCCCTCGCGCGCCCTGCAATGGCTCGATGCCGTGCAGGTGCTGCTGGCGGCCTACCTGGCCTATACAGCCATCTTTTCCGTGTCGCCATTCGACCAGCGCTCGATCGCGCCGATTCCCGCCAGCCTGCTGGTGTTGACCTACAACGTGGAAAACCTGGCCTTGGCCGGCTGCGCCTCGTTGCGCCTGCTGGCGCACCGCCGCGATGGCGGGCAAGGCCGCTTTTACCAGTTGCTGACGTTGTTTTTATGGTGCTATGCGGGCTGCGCGGCCGCGTATAACTATCTGACCTTGCATGGCGTGACCGAAGCATGGAGCGAAGTGCTGCCGAGCCTGCCATTCCTGCTGCTGGTGCTGCTGGCCGCCCGCGTCCCGGCGGTGCAATCCGGGACGGAAAGTACGCAGGCGCAGGGGGCCCCGCAAAAGCTGACCCTGATGATCGACAATTTCAGTCCCATCTTCTTTACAGCCGCCTTGCTGGGCCTGGGCTTTGCCGTCATGCGCGCGCATTTTTACCTGGCCGCGGTGTCGCTGTTCGTCGCGCTGCTCGTCCACGCGCTGCGCTCGGCCACGCTGCAAAGCCGCTACATGCAAAGCGAACTGGCCTTGCGCGAAGCCCTCGACACACTGGAAAAGCTGTCGCTGACGGATGGCTTGACGGGCATCGCCAACCGGCGCTGCTTCGACCAGACCCTGCAGCTGGAATGGCAGCGCGCCGCACGCGACAGCAAACCGATGGCGCTGCTGATCATCGATATCGATTTCTTCAAAAGCCTCAACGATACCTTCGGCCACCCGTATGGCGACGCCTGCCTGGTACAAATCGCGGCGGCCCTGCATTCCGCGCTACCGCGCGCCAGCGACCTGGCCGCCCGCTTCGGTGGCGAGGAATTTGCCGCCATCCTGCCCGCCACCGATACCGACGGCGCGCTGGCGGTGGCGCACAAGATGCAGCAAGCGATCGCCGCCGCCGCCATCGTCCACGCGCCGTCGCGCGGCGGCCTGGTGACGGCCAGCATCGGCCTGGCGCTGGGTAGCGAAGGACAGACGCCGGAACAATTGCTCACCGCCGCCGATCAGGCTCTGTACCGGGCCAAGCAGAATGGCCGCAACCGGGTCGAGGTCCAGGCGTAGACTAGTCCTTCAACCTGCTTGTAATCACTTTCCATTGCGCCGGCGTCACGGGCGTGATGGACAGGCGGCTGCCCTTCTTGAGCAGCAGCATGTCTTCCAGCTCCGGCATCTGGCGCATCTCGGACAGGGGCAGCAGCGCCGTCTTCTTCACGCCGCGCACGTCAACGCTGATCCAGCGCGGCTGTTCAGGCGTGGCCTTCGGGTCAAAATATTTGCCCCCCTCTTCAAACTGGCTGTGATCGGGATACGCGCCGCTGGCCACTTCGGCCACGCCCGCCACGCCTGGCTGCGGGCAACTCGAGTGATAGAACAGCACGCCGTCGCCCGGCTGCATGCCATCGCGCATGAAGTTGCGCGCCTGGTAGTTGCGCACGCCAAACCACGGCATGGTGTGCTTAGGCGCGGCCATCAGGTCGTCGATGCTCACTTCATCGGGTTCGGACTTCATCAGCCAATATTGTTTCATCTAGACTCCGTGTCATAGCGACAGACGTAAAAAAACGGTTGCGCATCAATGCGGCAACCGTTTTCAGTTGTAGTGCAAATTGGGCCCCGCCTGTGCCGCTATGCCGGCATCCCGAACCAAACGGTTCAAGGTGGTCACGTTAGTTCAATTTCGGGTTCGTCGAACGAGCGACGCTCACTCCCATCAAACAAAATTCGCAACCGATGCGCATAAATGGTTCAAGGAATATATGGCAATCGCGAACACCGCAGGGTAGACCCAAGTTTACTCCTTTGGCCGCGCATCGCAAAGACAAATCGTCGCGTACGCGTTTAAAAAAGATTTTCCTGGGGCGTCAGTGCGCTATCCAAGACTGTATGCATGGCCGAGATTTTCTGCTTCACTTCCAGTATCGTCAGCTCCGACAGCGGCCCTTGCGGCGACTTCACGGAGAGGAATTCCGCGGCCACGCCCAGGGCGGCCAGCACGGCGATGCGGTCATTGCCCTTGACCTTGCCCGCGTCGCGGATGGCTTTCATTTTGCTGTCCAGGTAGATCGCCGCTTCGCGCAGCGCGCGCTCTTCGCCATCGCGGCACACCATGCTATAGGACTGGCCCATGATATTGACATCGACACGCGGCATTACGCTTCCTTCTCGTTCTCGGCAATATAGGCGCCCGCTTCCGAAGCGGCTTGCTCCAGGCCAGCTTGCACCAGTTCGGGAATTTTTTCCAGCAATGCTTCCACGCGCTCCTGCGCCTCGCGCATGCGTTGCACATACTGCGCGTTGTCGGCGGCCAGGGCTGCATTGTCCTTGCGCAGTTGCGCGTTTTCACGGCGCAGCGCATGGGTCATTTCGGCCAGCAGGCCTATTTTGTCGGATAATTCGTTGAATTCGGAAATCATCCCGCCACTATAGGGCGGACGCTCCATGGGCGTCAATCGAATCAGGCCGCTGTCACACATATTTACATCAATGCAGGGCAGTTGGCGGACAATACACGCTTTTTCTGGCGCTTTTCGCCAACTGCGCGCATCTGCCAGCGCCGCGATGGCAGCGCTTTACTCGTCGACGTAATCGGCTTCGATATCGAGTCCGCCATAGCTATTTTCGCAAGAGCGGCGCGTCAGCGTCTGCTGTCCGCCCTTGCCGTCAAGCACCATCGTCAAGTCGCGGCAAGTACGGCGGTAGCTGCCAGGTTTGGCGTCCGTCTGCGAGGGCGTCAGGCGCACTGCCAGCGGCGCCGCATTGCCCAGGCCCTTGTTGCTCCATTCACGGCTCTTGCCATCCTCTTCATCTTTCAAGGTGCGCACGGCGGCCGTCAGCAAGGCCTGTTTTTCCTTCGCATTCAGCTTGGCGATAGTGACGTCGGACAGGAATGGCGGATACGCGACGGGCGCCGGGTCCTTGCCCTGCACATCCCAGCGTCCGCTGTTCTGCGAACAGGTGCGGCGGCTCAGGTCCTGCGACTTGCCGCCGGCCGTGACGACGAATTTCAGGTCGCGGCAGATGTGCGCCTTCAGGCTGTGTTCCGTCATGCCGGAATTACTGAAGTGATATGTGACCTTCACCAGCACGCCGCTATCGCCACCGTTGTCCCATACATGGGCTTCCTGGTCGTCGTCATCCTTGTTCAAGTCGTTGAACAGCTCACCCAGCAGCATTTCCTTTTCCAGTGGCGTCAGGGCCGCCACGGTGATCTCGTCGACGATGGTGGGCGTTTGCGCGGCGGCATTGCCCAGGCAAACGAGACCGATCAGGGTGGCGCCCAGCAGGCGCAGGGCGGGACGGGAAGTAGTCGATGGCATGATGTGCTTTCTGGTGCAGGTGGCGATATTGATATGCAATTGCAATCATCTTATCAAATTCCATAGTGAAACTCTGTTTCTTGCGCCTACAGGAACGCCCCCTATCCGGACGGCATGCTAGAGTCGCTGCTGCTGACGCCCGGGAACGCGGCTTGTGCTGGCGCAAACCCTGTGCAGATGCAGGCTCTGCTTATCATGTATGTATATGTTCCTCTTGAATAAGCCCTTGAAGTTGACCCATACCGTCCCTATAATTAGCACTCGTTAGTAGAGAGTGCTAACAAACTCTTTCGTAGCAATCCTCAGGACTGATGGTGCTTGCCAGACCACTGCAGGGAACGCTACGCGGCGGGCGACGCCGCGATGCACCACTGCCGGATAAGGCAAGGACAGGATGACATGGGGTTTGCTTGACCGTTGCGGGCTGCTTTCAACGGCAGTCACTGAAAGCACGTCTGGCGCTGTGCCGGACATGTATTCATTTAGCAACATTTATCCATTGAACTTTAAGGAGTTTTGTATGAATCTGCGCCCATTGAACGATCGCGTCATCGTCAAACGCCTCGACCAGGAAACCAAAACTGCGTCCGGCCTCATCATTCCTGATGCAGCTGCTGAAAAACCGGATCAAGGCGAAGTCCTTGCCGTAGGCAATGGCAAGATTCTCGACGACGGCAAAGTGCGTCCTCTGGATGTCAAAGTGGGCGACCGCGTCCTGTTCGGCAAGTACGCCGGCCAAACCGTCAAAGTTGACGGCGATGAGCTGCTGGTCATGCGCGAAGAAGACATCATGGCGATCGTCGTCAAGTAATTGTTTCCACGTTTTAGATAACTGATTCCGAAATTTCTGGAGAATTGAACATGGCAGCTAAAGAAGTAGTATTCGGCGACGCAGCGCGCGCCAAGATGGTCGAAGGCGTCAATATCCTCGCCAACGCAGTCAAAGTAACCTTGGGCCCGAAAGGCCGCAACGTCGTCCTGGAGCGCTCGTTCGGCGCCCCTACCGTCACCAAGGATGGTGTCTCGGTCGCGAAAGAAGTTGAACTCAAAGACAAGCTCATGAACATGGGCGCGCAAATGGTCAAGGAAGTGGCTTCCCGCACCAGCGACAACGCCGGCGACGGCACCACCACCGCCACCGTGCTGGCACAAGCCATCGTGCGCGAAGGCATGAAGTTCGTTGCCGCCGGCATGAACCCGATGGACCTGAAGCGCGGTATCGACAAGGCAGTTGCCGCCACCGTCGAAGAACTGGCGAAAATCGCCCGTCCTTGCACCACGACCAAAGAAATCGCCCAAGTTGGCGCGATCTCGGCGAACTCGGACTACTCGATCGGCGAGCGTATCGCTGAAGCGATGGAAAAAGTCGGTAAAGAAGGCGTCATCACCGTGGAAGACGGCAAGTCGCTGAACGACGAGCTGGACATCGTTGAAGGCATGCAGTTCGACCGCGGCTACCTGTCGCCATACTTCATCAACAACCCGGAGAAACAAGTTGCCGTACTGGACAGCCCATTCGTCCTGCTGTGCGACAAGAAAATCTCGAACATCCGTGACCTGCTGCCGGTACTGGAACAAGTCGCAAAAGCTGGCCGTCCACTGCTGATCATCGCGGAAGACATCGAAGGCGAAGCGCTGGCGACCCTGGTGGTGAACAACATCCGCGGCATCCTGAAAACGTGCGCAGTGAAAGCACCTGGCTTCGGCGACCGCCGCAAAGCCATGCTGGAAGACATCGCTGTCCTGACCGGCGGCCAAGTGATCGCTGAAGAAGTCGGCCTGACCCTGGAAAAAGTGACCCTGGCCGAACTGGGCCAGGCGAAACGCATCGAAGTGGGCAAAGAAAACACCATCGTCATCGATGGCGCCGGCGAAGCTGCCTCGATCGAAGCACGCGTGAAACAAGTGCGTGTACAGATCGAAGAAGCGACCTCGGACTACGACCGTGAAAAACTGCAAGAGCGCGTCGCCAAACTGGCTGGCGGCGTTGCCGTGATCAAGGTTGGCGCTGCCACCGAAGTCGAAATGAAAGAGAAAAAAGCCCGCGTTGAAGATGCACTGCACGCTACCCGCGCTGCCGTGGAAGAAGGCATCGTGCCAGGCGGCGGCGTAGCCCTGCTGCGCGCACGCGCCAACATCACGGTCAAGGGCGACAACCCTGATCAAGATGCCGGTATCAAGATCGTCCTGCGCGCAATGGAAGAGCCACTGCGCATGATCGTGCAAAACGCTGGCGAAGAAGCGTCGGTCGTCGTGGCAGCCGTACTGGCTGGCACGGGCAACTACGGCTACAACGCTGCCAACGGCACGTATGGCGACATGGTGGAAATGGGCGTTCTGGACCCAGCCAAAGTGACCCGTTCGGCGCTGCAAAACGCCGCTTCGATCGCTTCGCTGATGCTGACGACCGACTGCATGGTCTGCGAAATCGCTGACGACAAAGCAGGCGGCGGCATGGGCGGCGGCATGGGTGGTATGGGCGGCATGGGCGGCATGGACGGCATGATGTAATCCAGGCGGCCGCGCGCGCAGGCGACGGCGCGCGCAGCCGCCACGCCGGGACAGGACAGGCAGACCAAAAGCTGTTTGCGCCTGCCCGGCAGCCCCGAAAGCCATCTTCTACGGAAGGTGGCTTTTTTTCGCCTATTCATTTAGCAAGCCCGTTGGCAAGCCCGGCGATTGCCCGCCTGCGCGTTTTGCTTTAGCATGGCCGCCATCGTCCTTCTTTCTCATGCCACCATCATGCCGCCACGCGCCTCTTCTTCCAAAACCACCATCATCGCCGGCATCCTGGCCGGCTTGCTGGCAGCCGGGCTCGGCGCCTTCTACCTGCACCAGCAGTCCGCGCCGCACGAGGTCAATGCCCCGGCCGCGCAAAGCCGGGCGGCGCAGGAACAGAACGCGCGCGCCGTCGATGCGCTGATGGCTTTGCCGGAAATCAAGGCGTGGTCGGCACATATCGAAAAGGCATCGGGCGGCCGCGCCCATGGCGCCGTGATGGAAACGTCGCCCGAGACGCGCCTCGTCGATGGCGTCGCCTGTTATCAGCTGAGCTTTGTCGAAAACACGCCGGACGCGGCGCACCGGTGGGAGAGTTTCGTCGTCACGCCCGACGGCAAGCGCATCCTCGTCGACGACATCGTCAGCGGCGACCTGATCAGCCTGGAACAATGGCGCAAGGACAGCGCGCCCCTGCAGCGCATCGCCACGCAGTAACGCCCTGCGCCGGCTGCGGGCGCGATGGCCGGGGACGCTTGCCTTGCAGCGCAAGCTTTACTTTCTGGCATCGAAGCCCGATACTCGCCCACATGCCCGCCATCACTGTCCGCCCCCTCACCCCAGACGACGCCAGCGCCTACCGCGCGCTGCGCCTGGCCGGCATCGCCGAACTGCCCGCTGGCTTCTGCACCACGCATGCGGCGGAAAGCAGCTTGCCGCTGGCACAGATAGCCGAGCGCTTGCGCGCCACCTCCCACCAAATAATATTTGGCGTTTTGGACAAGGAACAATTGATCGCCATGGCCGGCCTGCGCCGCGAACCGATCGCCGTCGTGCATGACAAGGCCAGCCTGTGGGGCGTGTACGTGGCGCCGCTGGCGCGCGGGCGCGGCGCGGGACGGCAACTGGTGCAGGCGGCCATCGACCATGCCTGCGCCATTCCCGAACTGGGCCGCGTGCGCCTTGCCGTGGCACAGGACAACCACGCGGCACTGAGCCTCTACCTGGCTTGCGGTTTTACCCTGGAGGACTGTCCCGCATCGGATGGCATGCTGCAAATGCAACTATTGCTGCCCCGCCCGGCGCGTGCCAGTGCCAGTGCAAGTGCCGAAAGTAATGTCTTTATGAAAATCAATACCTTACAAATCCCTGCGAAATAGCAGACAGGCCGTTTTTTCTGTTGCAAGCAAACGCGGCAGGCCTTAGCATCGCGGCTTACAAAAAAAACTTGGGGAGAGCCAATGTCATCGGCCGAGACACAAACCGCCACGGGCAAGATGCCCCGGCAAATACCGTACATCATCGCCAACGAAGGCTGCGAACGCTTCAGCTTTTACGGCATGCGCAACATCCTGACGCCATTCCTCATCAGCACCTTGCTGCTGATGATCCCGATCGACCAGCGCACGGGCGAAGCCAAGCACGTGTTCCACACCTTCGTCATCGGCGTGTACTTCTTCCCGCTGCTGGGCGGCTGGCTGGCCGACCGCTTCTTTGGCAAGTACAACACCATCTTCTGGCTCAGCCTCGTGTATTGCGCCGGCCATGCCTGCCTGGCCCTGTTTGAAAACAGCGTCAACGGCTTCTATTTCGGCCTGTTCCTGATCGCCTTCGGTTCCGGCGGCATCAAGCCGCTCGTCGCTTCGTTCGTCGGCGACCAGTTCGACCAGACCAACAAGCACAAGGCCAAGCTGGTGTTCGACCTGTTCTACTGGATCATCAACTTCGGCTCCTTCTTCGCTTCGCTGCTGATGCCGATGTTCCTGCGCGACTACGGTCCGTCGATCGCCTTCGGCATCCCCGGCCTGATGATGCTGGCCGCCACCCTCGTCTTCTGGATGGGCGCCAAGAAATACGTGCACGTGCCGCCGGCACCGCCGAACCCCGATTCGTTCACCCGCGTGGCCCGCACGGCCCTGCTGGCCCGCGTCGATGGCGGTTCGCGTCCCGGCCTGTATGTGGCCTACGTCGGCGTGATCGGCGCCCTGTATGCGTTCTACAGCATTTCCGAATGGGGCTTCGTGATTTCCGCGTGTACCGCGCTGGTATTGCTGCTGGCCTTCGGCAGCATCGGCACGGCCATGCAGCTGGAACGCGCGCGCGGCATCCACCCTGACGAAGCCGTCGAAGGCGTGCGCGCCGTGCTGCGCATCCTCGTCATCTTCGCCCTCGTCACGCCGTTCTTCTCGCTGTTCGACCAGAAGGCTTCGACGTGGATCGTGCAGGCGAACACCATGGAAAAACCAAGCTGGTTCCTGCCGGCGCAGATGCAGGCGCTGAACCCGATGCTGGTGATGCTCTTGATCCCGTTCAACAACCTGGTGCTGTACCCGATGCTGAACCGCTTCGGCCTGGAAGCGACGGCCCTGCGCCGCATGACGGCCGGTATCGGCTTTTCCTCGCTGGCCTGGATCGTCATCGGCTTGCTGCAACTGGCCCTCGACAGCGGCAACGCCGTCTCCATCATGTGGCAGATCCTGCCGTACGCCCTGCTGACGTTTGGCGAAGTGCTGGTCTCGGCGACAGGACTGGAGTTTGCGTACAGCCAGGCGCCCGTGTCGATGAAGGGCGCCATCATGAGCTTCTGGAACCTGTCGACCACGGTGGGCAACCTGTGGGTGCTGATCGTCAACCGCAGCGTCATGAACGAAGGCGTGATCGGCAAGATCGCCGAAAGCGGCATCAGCGTGACGGCCTTCCAGATGTTCTTCTTCGCCGCCTTTGCCGCCGTCGCCATGCTGGCCTTCGGCCTGTATGCGAAGCGCTACAAGATGGTCGACAACTACCGCCAGACGGCCATCCCGGCAAAAGCATGATGCCGGTTTGATCTGCCGCAATGAAGAAGGGCGCCCTCGGGCGCCCTTTTTTTACGTCGTCACGGTCGGCGCGTCGCGCCCCGTGCGCTCGCGTATCTGCGCCACTTGCTCGGCCACGGCGATCAGTCCCGCCAGCGCTTCCTGGGTCGGGATGCCATGCTGCGCGGGATCGGCTTCGTAGCGCTCCAGGTACAGACGCAGGGTGGCGCCCTCGGTGCCCGTGCCGGACAGGCGCAACACGATGCGCGCGCCGTCCGTCATGATGATGCGGATGCCCTGCTGCGTCGCCACGGAACCGTCGACGGGGTCCGTGTAGCTGAAATCGTCGGCCAGCGCCACCGTGTAGCCATTGAGTACCCGGCCCGGCAAGGCGGCCAGCTGGCCGCGCACGGCGTCCATCAGCTGCTGCGCGCCGGCGCTGTCGATGTCTTCATAGTCGTGGCGCGAATAGTAATTACGGCCATACGTGGCCCAGTGCGCGCGCACGATCTCTTCCACCGACTGTTTTTTCGCCGCCAGCAGGTTGAGCCAGAACAGCACGGCCCACAGGCCGTCCTTTTCGCGCACGTGGTTCGAGCCCGTGCCGTAGCTTTCCTCGCCGCACAGCGTCGCCATGTCCGCGTCGAGCAGGGTGCCGAAGAACTTCCAGCCCGTCGGCGTCTCGTAGCACGGAATGCCCAGCGCGCTGGCGACGCGGTCGGCCGCGCCCGACGTCGGCATGGAGCGGGCGATGCCGGACAAGCCGGCGCGGTAGCCGGGCGCCACAATGGCATTCGCGGCCAAAATCGCCAGGCTGTCCGAGGGCGTGACGTCGAAGCGCCGGCCGACGATCATGTTGCGGTCGCCGTCGCCGTCCGAGGCGGCGCCGAAGTCGGGGGCATCGTCGGATGCCATGATGGCGATCAATTCCTGCGCGTTGACGGGGTTCGGATCCGGATGGCCGCCGCCGAAGTCTTCCAGGGGCACTCCATTGATGACGCTGCCCTTCGGCGCGCCCAGCCTGCCTTCCAGGATGGCCGTCGCATACGGGCCGGAGACGGCGTGCATGCCGTCAAAGCAGATGCGCAAGCCGCCCGCGAACAGGGCGCGAATGGCGTCGAAGTCGAACAGCTGCTGCATCAGTTCCGCGTAGTCAAGCACCGGGTCGATCACTTCGACCGTCATCTGCTCGATGCGCGCCAATCCCGGCGCATCGAGGTCGATGTCGGCTGCGTCGCTGATGCGGTATTCGGTAATGGTTTGCGTGCAGGCGTAGATGGCCTCGGTGACCTTCTCGGGTGCCGGGCCGCCACTGGCGATGTTGTACTTGATGCCGAAATCGCCATCGGGGCCGCCCGGATTATGGCTGGCCGACAGGATGAGGCCGCCGCTGGCGCCATGCTTGCGGATGACGCAGCTGACGGCCGGCGTCGACAAAATGCCGCCCTGCCCCAGCAGCACGCGCGCGTAGCCGTGCGCGGCCGCCATGCGCAACACCGTCTGGATGGCCGCGCGGTTGTAATATCGCCCGTCGCCTCCCAGCACCAAAGTCTGGCCATGGCAGTCGCCGAGCGTGTCAAAAACGCTTTGCACGAAGTTTTCCAGAAACTGCGGCTGGCTGAACACGCCCACCTTCTTGCGCAGGCCCGAGGTGCCTGGCCGCTGGCCGGCCATCGGCGCCGTATTGATGATTTGTATAGTCATGTTGCCTCCCTATTAACTCCCCATGTTAACGCATGCCGGGCCAGCGGCAAAGCGTTGTACGTCTGCCACGGTGCGGCAAGCCGCTTAGCGCCGCCTGCCCACCATGGCATATAATGAGAATCATTCTCATATGCGGCATTCCTGGCTGCGGACTCATACATCGGACGCCGTGGTTGCACGCTACTACCAAGAACTATTGAACTTTTGCTGGCGCAGCTTGCGCAACCGCGAGGCTGCTGCCGACCTGGTGCAGGAAAGCTATGCGCGCATGCTGGGCGAAGCGGCCGTGCGCGAACCGCGCGCGCTGCTGTACCGCACGGCGCGCAACCTGCTGATCGACCAGCACCGCCGCGCCGCCTTGCGCCAGCACGAGGAACTCGACGTCCTGCCGGAGGCCGCGCATCCGGCCGCGCCGCGCCATTTGCAGCCGGAACAGGCACTGGAAAGCAGCCAGGACTGGCAAGCCTGCGTGGCCGCCATCGACGCCCTGCCGCCTCGCTGCCGCGACGCCTTCGTGCTGCACGTGTTCGAGCAATTGCCGCACGCGCAGATCGCCGCGCGCATGGGTATTTCCGTGAGCATGGTGGAAAAACATATCGCGCGGGGCATGCTCAGTTGCCAGGCGCAGTTGCATTCTTTGCGGGAAGCCACATAATGGCGCCCATGACCGCCCACCCGCCCCGCCACGATTTCGGCCCCTCGGCCCAGGAGCAGGCGGACTTGCGCGAGTACGCCGACTTTGCCGCCACGCAAGACGACGTGGCGCTGGCGGCCGCCACCTGGTTCAGCCGGCGCAACAACCTTGATGCACAGCAGCAGGCCGAATTTTCCGCCTGGCTGGCGGCCGACGCGCTGCACGCGCCAGCATATGCGCAGCTGCAGCAGACGCGCCGCGCGGCGCGCCGGATTCCCGCGCAGGTCGCCGCGCGCTGGCACGTGCCCCAAGGCCCGCCAGCCTCCGCCCCCCGCCGCCCGCTTCTGCGCTCCCTGCGCGCGCTGCCGTATGCGGCCGCCGCCATGCTGCTGCTGAGTGTGGGCGGGGGCGGCTACCAGTGGTGGCAACAGCAAGCCGTCTTCAGCCAGTCGTATGCCACCGCGCGCGGCCAGCGCCTGGCCGTCGCCCTGCCGGACGGCAGCAAGGTTCAGCTCGATACGGCCACGCAGCTGCACGTCACCGTGTACCGCCAGCGCCGCGAAGTGCGCCTGGCGCACGGCGAAGCGCTGTTCCAGGTGCAAGCGAAGCAAGGACAACCGTTCGACGTGGTCAGCGGCCCTTTGACGGTAACGGTGGTGGGTACGCAATTTTCCGTGCGCAACACGCTCGAACACGACGGCCAGCTGCGCGTGGCCGTGCAGCACGGTCTGGTGCGCGTGGCGGGCGCGCGGCAAGAGCAAGTCGCGCTGACGGCTGGCCAGGGCGTCAGCAGCGATGCCGGCGGCCGTTTGTCCGACGTCGCCAGCCTGGCCCCAGGCAGCGTGGCGCCCTGGCGCGCAGGCAGGATCACCTTCGACAATGTGCCGCTGGGCGCGGCGCTGGCCGAGTTCGACCGCTATGGCGACACGGGCCTGGCCGTGCGCGATCCCGCCGTGGCCAGGCTGCGCATCGGCGGCAGCTTCAGCCTGACCCAGCTCGACCGCTTCGCCTCCGCCTTGCCGCAGCTGCTGCCCGTCCACGTCGTGCGCGATGGTGGCGTCAGCGAGATCCGCATGGCGGCAAAAATGCCGGCGCAAGCCCCTGCGATGCGGCGGCCTGAAAAATAAATGCAAATAGTTCGCATTCGCAGGTGAGGATTTGGCGCACTGCCGCGTCTACCAAGTTAATCGACACCAAATTAACCTGGAGAAATGCAACATGTGGTCCCCCCGCCTCAATCTGACACCCGCTCCCCTCGCCCTGGCCGCCATGCTGGCCCTGGGCAGCATCCCCCAGGCACAGGCGCAAACGGCGCCCACCGTGAAGCTGGCCATCGCCGCCCAGCCGCTGGGACAAGCCCTGAATGAACTGGCGCGGCAAGCCAATCTGCAACTGCTGTTTGCGCCCGAACTCGTGGCCGGCAAGACGGCGCCCGCCGTCAGCGGCACCCTCAGCGTGGCCGACAGTCTGGAGCGCCTGCTGGCCGGCAGCGGCCTGGCGGCTGCCATCGATGGCAACAGCGTCATCATCCGCCCCGCGCCCGCCGCCACGGGCAAGGTGGCGACCCTGGCGGAAATCACCGTCAGCGCGCGCCAGGAGGCGGCGATCGATACCGAACTGACCAAGTCGTATGCGGCGCAGGCGGTAAGTATCGGCAAGGGACGGCAAAGCCTGCGCGAGATTCCCCAGTCCGTCTCCGTGCTGACGCGCCAGCAGCTGAACGACCAGAATTTGCTGAGCCTGGACGACGCCATGCGCGGCGTGACGGGCATCACCGTCGAAGCGAGCAGCACGGGTGGCAACCACGGCAATTTTTACTCGCGCGGCTATGCGCTCGATGCGGTGCAGGTCGATGGCGTGATGACGCCGGCCAGCACGGGCAACGACCTGTCGGCCGGTTTCGGCCTGGCCATCTATGACAGGGTGGAAGTGCTGCGCGGCCCCGCCGGCCTGTTCCAGGGCGCGGGCGACCCGGGCGGCACCATCAACCTGGTGCGCAAGCGGGCGCGCGACACCTTCGCCGCCAGCGGCGTGCTCAGCGCGGGTTCCTGGGACCGCTACTATGCGAAAGCGGACGTCACGGGCCCCCTGAGCGCGGACGGCAAGGTGCGCGGCCGCCTGGTGGCCGCCTACGAACACCGGCGCTCCTTCGTCGACCATGTGTATGCGGAAAAGCCCTTGCTGTACGGCACCGTTGCCATCGACGTGGCGCCGGGCACCGTGCTGACGGGTGGCGTCACCTGGCAGCAATACCAGGGCCGTCCCGCCTTCGGCCTGCCCGCGTATGAAGACGGGCGCCTGCTCGACGTACCCCGTTCAACGTACCTGGATCCGGCGTGGAACCACATCACGGAAAAGGTCACGGAATACTTTGCCGAGCTCGACCACAAACTGGACAATGGCGGCCAGTTCAAGGTGACCGCCCTGTACCGTGAGCAGGACGAGCCATCGCGTAACTTTGGCTGGTCCGACTGTTCGGCCGACCCCGTCACGGGCGAGAGTTGCCTGATCAGCTGGAACTACCGCAGCCACTGGAAGACGCAGGGCCTGGACGCCTGGCTGGCCACGCCGTTCCAGGCGTTCGGCCGCAGCCACGACCTGATCGTGGGCGCCGATTACCGCCAGGTGCACAAGAATTTCCGGTATGGCGGCGGAGACAATGCGCCGATCAACATCTTCCATCCGGATAACAATATCGCCCAGCCCAGCTATACTTTTTCCAACGGCAATGACAATCGCACGAAGCAGTTCGGCCTGTACGCGCGCACCCGCCTGCAAGCGACCGAGCGTCTGGCCGTCAACCTGGGCGGGCGCCTGACGCACTGGGACAACCATACCGTCAACCGCAACGCGTATTTCAACCAGTTCACCGATGTCAGCAACACCATCAATGCGAAATTCACGCCGTATGCGGGTCTGGTCTACGAGCTCGACAAGCAAGTATCGGCCTACGGCAGCTACACGCGCATCTTCTCGCCCCAGTCCACTACGGACGCTGCCGGCCAGACGCTGAAACCGCGCACGGGCCAGCAATTCGAGCTGGGACTGAAGGCGGAGCTGTTCGACAAGAACGTCAACGCGCATGCGGCCCTGTTCCGCATGGAAGACGAGAACCGCGTCATGCCCGACCCAGCCAACCCGCTGTTTTCCATCGGCGCCGGCAAGATGCGCAGCCAGGGCGTGGAAGCCGAACTGAGCGGCAGCCCCTTGCCGGGCTGGAACATCACGAGCGGCTATTCCTACACCAGCACGCGCACCCTCGAAGGCAGCGACGACCAGAAGGCGCAGCTGTACACCTTCATCGCGCCGCGCCACAACTTCAACCTGTGGAGCAATTACCGGCTCGCGGGCGCGCTCGATAAAGTCAGCGTGGGCGGCGGCTTGCGCAGCGTCAGCAGCATGTACCGCCTGAACGGGCCCGTGAAATTCGAACAGGGGCCCGTCACCACGGTGGTCTTGCAGGCTGGCTACCGCCTCAGTCCCACACTGGAGCTGTCGCTGACGGTGAACAACCTGTTTGACAAGAAATACTACACGCGCGTGTGGGCCGCCTATGGCTCCAACTTCTATGGCGAACCGCGCAACGCCATGCTGACCCTGCGCGGCCAGCTGTAAACGCCCGCGCTTGCGCGCTTGCACGGCCGCCGCCAGCAATGGGGCGGACGTGCGCGTTGACAACTTGCACTCTTGCATGTCTCGCAACCCCACATTATAATAAGAATAGTTCTCATTCACATTTAGACTCCCACCCGAGTTTGCGCACAGTCGCCCGACTGATGCGCGGCTGGATGACACATTGCGCCAGCCAGGCACCACCGCCAAGCAAGCCTTCCATACCAAAAAAAATGCCAGCCGCGCGACGGCGGGCACACGAGAAGAAGGATGTTTCATGGCGCGAGCACGTTCGCTGGCCGGCATGGTTGCCGGCCCGTTTTCCCCACCCGTTTCCAAGGTCACCCTGCGTCCGCTGGCCATCGCCGTGCATTCGGCCTTGCTGACGGCAGCGCTGGGCGCCGGCGCGGTGCTGGCCGCTGACGCCCCGGCCAAGTCCGAGGAAGCCACCCTGAGCGAAATCAAGGTGCTGGGCCGGCAAGACAAGGCATCGACCGAGCATACTGGCTCCTACACGACCAGACAGATGGCCACGGCCACGCGCCTGGGCCTGTCCATCCGCGAAACGCCGCAATCGATTTCCGTGGTGACGCGCCAGCGCATGGACGACATGGGCTTGAACAGCCTGGCCGAGGTGCTGGTGCAGTCGACGGGCGTGACGGTGCAGGAAAACGACAGCGAACGCACCAGTTTTTCGGCGCGCGGCTTTTCCATCGGCAATTATCAGATCGATGGCGTGGCCGTCAATTCCGGCTCCAATGCGCTGTTCGACACGGCCATCTATGACCGCATCGAAATCGTGCGCGGCGCCACGGGCCTGGTCAGCGGCAATGGCGACCCGTCGGCCACCATCAACATGCTGCACAAGCGCCCCGGCAAGGAGTTTGCCGCCTCGGCCGGCTTGACGGTCGGTTCGTGGAGCAAGGTCCGGCTGGAAGGCGACATCAGCGCGCCGCTCAATGCCGATGGCAGCATCCGCGGGAGAGTCGTCGTGGCGGGCCAGAACCGCCATTCCCATATGGACCTGTACAAGGAACGCAAGCTGGTGGGCGCCGTCATCGTCGAGGCGGACCTGACGCCTGCAACGTTGCTGACGGCCGGCATCGACTATCAAAAGAACACGCCGAAAGGCACGAGCTGGGGCACCACACCCCTGTTCTTCGCGGACGGCACGCCGGCCAACATGCCCCGCTCGTTCAACATGGCGGCCAAGTGGAGCAGCTGGGAGCGCGCATTCGAAAACAAGTACGTCTACCTCGAACACCGCTTTGCCAACGACTGGAAGATCAAGGCCGCCTACGGGCGCCTGGACAGCTCCTCGAACGGCAAGCTGTTCTACGGCGGCAGCGGCTATCCGAAACGCGACGGCAGCGGCCTGGAAGTCTGGAGCGGCGCCTTCCCCTACGATGAAAAGCAGGACAACTTCGACCTGTCGGCCAACGGCACCTTCCCCCTGTTCGGCCGCCGGCACGACCTGGTGCTGGGCGTGAACGGCTGGAAGCGCACCGGCACGACGAATGAAACCTTGCTGCCCGATCCGCTGCCATTCGCCACCACCATCCCCGACTTCCGCCACTGGACGGGCGACGTGCCCGAGCCGGTGCTCACGCGCACTGGCGCGCGCGACGTCGCCACCACCAAGCAGTCCGGCGCCTTCATCGCCACGCGCATCAACGTCACGGACAGCTTCAAGGTGCTGGCCGGCGCGCGCGTCTCCAGGTGGGAAACGTATAACGACCGCTACGACACCCAGGGCCGTTTTGAAAAGCGCAGCTCGGCCTACAAGACGGACGATGTCGTCACGCCGTACGCGGGCGTGGTGCTCGACGTCAGCAAAAGCACTTCGCTATACGCCAGCTATACCGACCTGTTCAAGCCGCAAAACCTGAAGGACAAGCACAACGCCTTCCTCGACCCGATCACGGGCAGCAACGTGGAGGCGGGCGTGAAGAGCGAATTCTTCGACGGCGCCGTGAACGCCTCTTTCGCCGTGTATGAAGCCAAGCAGGACAACCTGGGCGAGGAGGACAGATCGGTGCCGCTGACCTTTGTGCTGCCGGACGGCAGCCGCCCCTATGTCTCGGCGGGCAAGGGCACGAAAAGCCGCGGCTACGAGGCGGAAGTGTCGGGCAGCCCCTTGAGCGGCTGGCAGCTGTTCGCTGGCTACACGCACAGCAAATCGAAGACGGGCAAGGGCGTGGTGACCAACACCATCCAGCCGACCAACATGCTGCGCGTCTCGACCACCTACCGCCTGCCGGGCGAGCTGCAAGATCTCACCATCGGCGGCGGCTTGAACTGGCAGAACGAAATCTGGACGACGGCCACCTTGCCGAACAAAAGCAAGATCCGGGTCAGCCAGGGCAGCTACGTGCTGGCCAACCTGATGGCGCGCTACCAGATCAGCCCGAAACTGTCGGCCAGCCTGAATGTCAACAACCTGTTCGACAAGACGTATTTCCGCCGCGTGGGTTTCTATAACGGCGGCTATTACGGCGAACCGCGCAACGTGGCGCTGAACCTGCGCCACCAGTACTGATGCATCGCAGGCCGCTGTCCCCCGGGAGCGCGGCCGCTTTTTCCATTTCACATAAGAAGATAAGGGATACACCATGCACCTCACTTCCATCGCGCGCCTCGGCGTCCTCGCCACCGCCCTGCTGGGCGCGGCCCTCGCCTGCGGCAACGCCGGCGCGCACCAGATCTGGCTGCAGCAGGACGGCAAGGCAGCCAGCGTGTACTTCGGCGAATTCGGCGACAACCTGCGCGAAGCGTCGCCTGGCCTGCTGGACAAGTTCAGCATCAGGAACGTGACGTGGCTGTCGGCCAAGGGCGCGCAGCCGCTGCAGGCGAACAAGACGGCCGGCGCGTTCATCCTGAATGGCAAGGCGGGCGCCGGCGAAAGCATCATCGTCGAGGAAGACAACTACCCGTCGTGGGAAGAAAAGAAGGATGGCAAGAGCACGCGCACCGTGTGGATTCCCGCCGCGCGCCTGATCGCCGACGGCAAGGCGCAGGCGCCCGCGCTGACCCTGGACCTGGTGCCGACCGGCAAACCGGGCCAGTTCCAGGTCAGCTACCAGGGCAAGCCGCTGGCGCAAGCCAAGGTCAACGCCGTGGTGCAATCGGGCTGGGGCAAGGAAGCGTGGAGCGATGCGCAAGGCCTGGTCAGCTTCCCGCTGCCATGGAAGGGAAGCTATGTGCTGGAAGTGCAGCACACGGACAAGACGGCCGGCCAGCGCGGCGCGCAAGCCTATGACAAGGCCATGTTCGTGACCACCCTGAGCCTGGTGCAGCCGCAAGGCGTGACGCCGCTGCCGGCCGGCCCGGCCCAGCCACCGAGCAAGGATCACGACTGACCATGCAAGCGCCAGCCACCATTAAAATGCCGCGCCTGCGGCTCTCCGCCGGCGCCGTGTACCGTCTCGGCGTGGCGTCGCGCAGCGTGGCGGCCATCGTCGGCGGCTACGTGCTGGCCGCGCTGCTCACCATGCTGCTGTCGGTGAGCCTGCCCATGGCCCGTGCCGAAGCCGTCATGACGGCCACCCTGCTGTCGTTTGCCATCTATACCTGCGCCGTGATGTGGGTCTTCGCCACGCGCAGCGCCCTGCGCGCCTGGCTCGGGCTGTTGATCCCCGCCGCCGTCATCGCCGCCATCCTGCAATCGATGGACGCACTATCCTGGAGTCTCGCATGAAAGAAGGTTTCCGCCAGTCGATGGCATGGCTGCACACCTGGTCCGGCCTGCTCGTCTGCTGGATTTTATTGCTGGTGTTTTGCGCCGGCACGGCCAGCTACTACCGCAATGAAATCACGCTGTGGATGCAGCCCGAACTGCACGGCGCCGCCGCCAGCCAGGTGAGCACCGAGGAAGCGGTCAAGGTCGCGCAACAAGCGATGGAAGAGCGGGCCACGGGCGCCACGCGCTGGTTCATCAGCCTGCCCGGCGAGCGCAGTCCCGCCACGCTGCTGGGCTGGAGCAAACCGTCGAAGCCAGGCGAAAAGAAACGCGGACGGCGCGGCAATTTTCATAGCGAAAAAGCCGACCCGGCCACGGGCGAGGTGCTGTCCAAGCCGCGCGAGACGCGGGGCGGCGAATTCCTCTACCGCCTGCACTTCGACCTGCACTACATGTCGGCCATCTGGGGCCGCTGGATCGTGGGCTTTTGCGCCATGTTCATGTTCGTTGCCATCATCAGCGGCATCGTCACGCACAAGCGCATCTTCAAGGATCTGTTTACGTTCCGGCCGAAAAAGGGTCAGCGCTCGTGGCTCGACGCGCACAATGTGACGGCCGTGCTGGCCCTGCCCTACCACATCATGATCACCTACACGGGCCTGGTCACCCTGATGTTCCTGTACATGCCGTCCGGCGCAACGGCCGCCTACAAGGGCGACCAGGACGCCTTCTTCGCCGAAGCGTTCCCGGGCCGCTCGGGCGACAGCAAGCGGGCCGGCGTGGCCGCGCCGCTGACGCCACTGGCGCCCCTCGTGCGCCAGGCGGAACAGCACTGGGGCGGCGGCAAGGTCGAGCGCATCTCCGTCAACCACCCGGGCGACGCCAACGCCACCGTGACGCTGTCGCGCGCATCCGGACGCGACATGTCGTCGAAGCAGCCATCGATGGAATTCGATGGCGTTTCCGGCAAGCTGCTGTCGACCAATGGCGACGCGCTGCCCGGCGCGGCCGCCACGCACGGCATAATGTATGGGCTGCACATTGCGCATTTCGGCGGCCCGCTGCTGCGCGCCCTGTTCTTCCTCTCCGGCCTGGCCGGCTGCGCCATGGTCGCCACGGGCGCCCTGCTGTGGGCCGTCAAGACGCGCCAGAAGCAGGCCAAGGCGCTGGCCGCCGGCAAGCGCGCCAGCTTCGGCCTGCGCCTGGTCGAAGCGCTCAACATCGGCGCCATCGCCGGCATCCCGATCGCCTTCGGCGCCTACTTCTGGGCCAACCGACTGCTGCCGGTGGCGATGGAAGAGCGGCCGAAAGAGGAAATCGCCTGCTTCTTCGGCGCCTGGGCCCTGGCCGCCATCATCGCCCAGCTGCGCCCCTCGCGCGCCATGTGGCGCATGCAGCTGGCCGCCGGCGCCTTCCTGCTGGCGTCGCTGCCCGTGCTGAACGTCTTCACCACCGATTCGCACCTGGGCGTGACCCTGTTCCTGGGCCGCGGCCCCGTGGCGGTGGCCGCCTTCGACCTGGTGGTGCTGGTGCTGGGCCTGGGCCTCGCGTATGCGGCGTTCAAGCTGAAACCGCTGCCCGCAAAGGCGGTCAAACCCACACCCGCCGCCAAGCCGGCAACGACGATGGAGGCCGCGTGATGGAGCTGCTGTCGAATTTTCTCGTCTTCGCGCTGTGCTATGCGGGCCTGGCTTCGCTGTGCCTGGCGATGGACCGCCACTACGCCGACCTGCACGGGCGTGGCGCCGAGCCGCCCGCGCCGCTACGCCGCCGCCTGCAGTGGGCCGGATGGCTGGCGCTGGCGGCCGGCCTGGCCTGGGCCATGCACATCGCCGGCGGCGGCTACGGCCTCGTCTACTGGGTCGGCAGCCTGACGGGTTGCGGTTTGCTGCTGATCTGGCTGCTGCCCTACGCGCCCCACCAGGCCATGCGCCTGGCGCGCGTCATCGGCGGCGCGGCCGTGCTGGCTGCCGTGCTGCTGGCGGCGCTGTCCGTCAGGCCGGGCTAGGCGACTTGAGCAGCGCCTCGATGCCCTCGGGCGCCATGGCGCGGCCCAGGTAGTAGCCAAACGCCTCGTCGCAGCCCATCTCGGCCAGCAGTTCCAGCTGCTCGCCGCTTTCCACGCCGCCGGCGATGGTGCGCAGTCCGAGCGTGCGCGCCATCGCCACGATGGCCCGCACCATGGCGCCATCGCCGCCCGGCTTGCCCACGTCATCGACAAAACACTTTTCGATCTTCACGGCATCCGTGGGAAAGCGTTTCAGGTAGTTCAGCGAAGCGTCGCCCGTGCCAAAATCGCTGATGGCGATCGCCATGCCCAGCTGGCGGAACTGGCGCAATATCAGCTCGCAGTTCTGGCTGCGGTCGATCAGGATGGCGGCGGCGATTTCCAGCTCGATGCAATGCCCCGGCACGCCGGCCGCCTCCAGCGCGGCGGCGAAATTGCGCGCGATGTCGCGCTGGTAGAACTGGCGCGCCGACAGGCTGACCGACACGGTCAGCATCTGCCCCTGCGCGATCCAGCTGCGCGCCTGTTCCACCGCCGTGGCCATCACCCACGCCCCGACCGGCAGGATCAAGGCGATTTCCTCCAGTACCGGTAGAAAGTCGAGCGGCATCATCAGGCCCAGTTCCGGGTGCTTCCAGCGCAGCAGCGCTTTCACGCCCGTGATCGTGCGCGTCCTCAAGTCCATGCGCGGCTGGTAGAACAGGGCGAATTCGTTGCGTTCGAGCGCGTGGCGCAGGGCCGTCTCAAGGATGGTGCGCGAATACGATTGCGTCTGCATGCGCGGCGCGTAGCGCAGGCAGGTGCCCGGCGCGTGGCGCTTGGCCGCATACATGGCCAGGTCGGCCTTTTCGATCAGCGCATTGACGTCGTCGTCATCGTCAGGATACAGGGCCACGCCCACACTGGCCGCCACCGACAGGCTGTATTCGCCGATGACGAAGGGTGCGGCGATGGCGCCGACGATTTTCTCGGCCACCCGCTCGGCATCGTGCGCCGTGCGCAATTCCGTCAGCAGGATGATGAACTCGTCGCCGCCCTGGCGCGCCACCGTATCGACCTTGCGCACGCACTGCTGCACCCGGCGCGCGAACTCCGTCAGCACCTGGTCGCCCACGTCGTGCCCCAGGCTGTCGTTGATGGATTTGAAGCGGTCGATGTCGACGAACAGCACGGCCAGCAAAGCCTGGTGGCGACGCGCGTAGGCGATGCCGTGCTCGAAGCGGATCTGGAAATGCAGGCGGTTCGGCAGCCCCGTCAGGCCGTCGTGGTGGGCGATGAATTCCAGCTGCTGCTCGGCGCGCCGGCGCGCCGACACATCGTGCAGCAGCAGCACGGCGCCGCCCTGCGCCAGCGGCGCGCAGCTGTACTGGACGTCGATGCGCTTGCCGTCGAGATGGCGCAGCAGCACGGCGCCGCGCGCCACTTCCAGCACTTCCTGCTGGGCCACGCAGTCGCGTACCTGGCGCGCCGCATCGATGGGCGTGCCGTCATGGAACAGCGGCAGCAGCTGCGTCACGGGCTGGCCCAGGCCATCGTCGCCCAGCAACCCGCCCATGGCGCTGGCGCGCGGATTCAGGTAGCGCACCACGCCATCGTGGTCGGTGCCGATGATGGCCGCCGGCAGCGCTTGCAGCAGCGCCAGCGCATCTGCCATCTGCCGCGCCTGCGCCGCCTGCAGCACCGCGCCGGTCGCATGGCGCATGCGCCACGTGCGCGCCGCCTGCCACTGGCAGCCCAGCAGCACGGCCAGCACCATGGCCAGGGTCAGGCACAGCGCCAGCAGCAGCGCCGTCATGCGTCACCCGCCAGGCAAGAGATGGAAGACATGCTTTTCCTTTGCAACGCGCGCCATGCGGCCGGGCGCAGAACCATGCGGAAAGGAAATAGTATAAGAATTTCGGCGCGATAGTTGCCTGATCGGGCACCGCTTGACTGGCATCAAGCGGCGCGGAGGCACGCCTGCTTCAGGCCAGCGACATCCTCCGGGCCGGGGTGGCGCCCGCCGGTGCGGCCGCGCCGGGCGTGCCGTGCAGCTTGAAGATGCTGACAGCGTCGGCCAGGCTGGCCGCCTGCTGCTGCAGCGCATCCGCAGCCGCAGCGGCCTGCTCCACCAGGGCCGCGTTCTGCTGCGTCACGCCATCCATCTGGCTGATGGCGATGCTGATCTGCTCGATGCCGTCGCGCTGCTCCACGCTGGCCACGGCGATCTCGCCGATGATGGCGTTGACGCGCTGCACGCTGCTCACCACGTCATCCATCGTGCGCCCCGCCTGGCCGGCCAGCACGCTGCCCTCTTCCACCGTGCGCACGGATTCGCCGATCAGCTGCTTGATTTCCATGGCCGCCGCTGCCGACCGGTGCGCCAGGCTGCGCACTTCCGTCGCAACGACGGCGAAGCCGCGTCCCTGCTCGCCGGCCCTGGCCGCTTCCACGGCCGCATTCAAGGCCAGGATATTCGTCTGGAAAGCGATGCCGTCGATGACGGCGATGATGTCGACGATGCGCTTCGACGAGGCATTGATATGCATCATGGTCTGCACCACCTGCGCCACGGCCTCGCCACCGCGCTGCGCCACGTCGGACGCGCCGCCAGCCAGCTGGCGCGCCTGGTCGGCGTTGTCGTTATTCTGCCGCACGGTGGACGTCAGCTCGATCATCGAGGCAGCCGTTTCTTCCAGCGAGCTGGCCTGCTCCTCCGTGCGCGAAGACAGGTCCATGTTGCCGCTGGCGATTTCCCCCGACGCCGTGGCGATGGCGTCCGTGCCGGCGCGCACCCGTCCCACGATGGCGGCCAGGTTGCCGCTCATCGCCTTCAAGGCGCGCAGCAGGTCGCCGATTTCATCGCGGCTGCCATCGGCCACCACGGCGCGCAAATCACCCGCCGCCACCTGCTGGGCGATGCCGACGGCGGCGCCCAGCGGCACCGTGATACTGCGGATCAGCCACCACACGGTGACGCTGCCGATGACCAGGGTCACCAGCACGGTGGCCAGCATGGCGATGCTGGCGCTGCGGTGCGCGGCGGCGTCCTGCTCCTTCATCTGCGCCATCAGGGCGTGCGACTGCTTGCCGATGGTCGCAACGATGGCGTCGATCTGGCGCGTCGGTTCGCGGTCCTTGCCCTTGACCAGCGCATCGACGGTCTGGGCGCTGTCGGCGCGCGCGCCATCAAATTTTTGCAGCGCCGCCAGGTAGCTCACGCCCAGCGCATCGTGCGCCTGCAGCGCATGCTCCACGGGCGCCGTATCGAGCGTCAGCGCCGCCATCATGGCCTGCAGGCTTTTCAATTCCTTGCGCGTCTGCGCGCCGCTGGCGACGAACGCTTCGCGGTAGCGCTGGAAGGTGGCCGCATCGCCGCCGCGCAGCAGGATGTTTTTCCATTCCTGCACCTGGATCTTGAATTCCACCTGCGCGCTGCGCGCCGCGTCGACCGCTTCCGTCAGGGCCACGGCGCGCTGCATGGCCTCGTTGCCGCGCGCGCTGGCCGCGTCGAGCGCGCTCCAGCCGCGTACGCCGACGAACAGCAGCGCTAGAAAGAAAAAAGCGCCCAACAGACCCAGGCGGACGGAAATTTTCAGATTCGCGAGTTGCATGTGTTTCTCCCTGCGGCAAGAACAGGATGGCAACAAAGGCGCCGCCAAAACTATCCAATTCTCACCAAATAAGGAAATCATGCGGCGCGCCCCGTGAAAAACCAAGCGGTGCTTTCGCTAGAGAAACACTTTCAACATAGAAACAACAAATTACAGCGCAAAGTTGACTGGATGGTCATGATCTCCCGACGCTGCCATGGCCATCCGGGCAAGCTTGCCCGTACCCGCATCACGGCAGCATACGGGTCAGTACATTGTCCTTGCGCACGCGGTGATGGAACACGGCGGCCAGCACATGCAAGCCCACCACGCCCCAGGCTACCCATTTTCCCAGGAAGTGGTGCACGATATCGAGCGGCGCTTCGAAGCCTTCCCAGGTAACGCCGAAGGTCGCCGCCATCCACTCGAACAGCGCCGTATCGCGAAAGCTGGGCACGGCAAACAGGCCAAAGTCGGTATGCAGGCTGGTGCCCGCGTAGCCGGTCAGGGGCAGCACGATCAGCAGGCCATACAAGCCCCAGTGCGCGGTGCGCGCCAGCCTGTGCTCCAGCGCGGAGCCGGGCGCATCCTGTGGCTGCGCGTCGAGCAGCCGCCAGGCCAGGCGCGGCAGCACCAGCGCGCCCACCAGCAAGCCCAGCATCCAGTGCACGTTGAGCACCGCCAGCGTGCCGGGTGCCTCCTCGTCCAGGAACCAGATCACATAGTAGACAACGATATACGCACCGATAAAGGCGGCGGCGCTGGTCCAGTGAAAGAACTTGGCGAGCGCGCCAAAACGGTCGGCGTTATTTTTCCATTGCATGGGGCGGTTACTGGGAAGTGCAAGCGGATGCCGGGCCGGCCAGCAAGCCGCCCAGCAGGTTGTCGAGGGCGGCCAGCGATGTGGCCAGCCGCGCGGGCGGGTCGCCATCGGCTTCGGCGATCCAGAAGGCCGCTTCGGTCACGGCGCCATACAGCATGCGCGCCGTCACGCCTGCGTGCATGGGCAGCGCCACGCCTTCATCGATCAGCCCCTGCAGCGCCGCCTGCAACGCGGCGATGCCGACGCTCTGGTTCGCCTGCGGCACGTCGCCGAAGATGGCGCGCGCGTCCTGCAAGATGATGCGGCGCAGTTCGGGCACCAGCGCCAGTTCCAGGTAGCCCTGGCAGCGGCGGCGAAACGCTTGCCACGATGTGGGTGCGGCGTCCGCCATGGCTTGCAGGCGCTCGCCAAGCTCGCCCTCGAGCTGATCGATCACGGCTAACAGCAATTTTTCCTTGCTGCCGAAATGGTGGTACAGCGCGCCGCGGGTCAGGCCGGCGGCAGCCGTGAAATCATCCATCGAAGTGTTCGCATAGCCGTGCTCGGCGAACGCATGGCGCGCCGCCGCCAGCAGCCTGGCGCGCGTTTCCTCGATCATGCTGCTGCGGCTACGGCGCGGGGTGGATACGGTGGATACGGGCATCGGCAGTCCTTTCGCATGCATGGTGCATGTGAAGGCATATTATTGACATACGCTGCGTATGTCAATGCAAAAGTACCTGCCGGGGCCGTGCCGATGCCGGCGTCAGTGCGCGGCCGCTCCCGCAAACTCCGCGCGCAGCAGCGGATACAAACGCCGGTAGCGCGCCAGGCGCTCGTCCAGCACGGCGGACGCCTGCGGCGCTACCGTTTCCTGCACGGGCGGGCGCGTGCACACCTGCGCCGGCGGCAAGCCTGTCACCGCCATCAGCGCCAGGCGCGCCGCGCCCATGGTGCCGCCGGCCACGCCGTGGTCGTGGCGCAGCACGTGCAAACCCGAGGCATTCGCGCACAACTGCGCCCAGAAGCGGCTGCGCGAACCGCCGCCCACGAACGACGCTTCTTCCAGATGCGTGCCGGCGCTGCGCAGGGCCGCATTGCCGTCGGCCATGGCAAAGGCCACGCCTTCCATCACGCTGTAGGCCAGTTCGGCGCGCCCGTGCTCCGTCGACAAGCCAAAGAACACGCCGCGTGCGGAGGCGTCGTTATGCGGCGTGCGTTCGCCGCTCAGGTAAGGCAGGAAGACCGGTGCCGTGCGCGCCTCGACGTTTTCCGCCAGTTTCACCAATGCTCCGATGTCGCCCGACTGCGTCAGGCGCGCCACCCAACTGAGGCTGGACGCGGCGCTGAGGATCACGCTCATCTGGTGCCAGCGCTCGGGCAGGCAATGGCAGAACGCATGCACGCCCTGGCCCGGATTGGGCGCAAAGCCATCGCTGCCGGCGAACAGCACGCCGGACGTGCCCAGCGACAGCAGGCCGGCGCCCGGTTCCACCACGCCCAGGCCCACGGCGGCGGCCGCATTGTCGCCCGCGCCGCCGGCCAGCAGCACCGGATGCGCGATGCCCCATTCCTGGCACAGGGAGGATCGCACCTGCGCGGCGGCAGCGCTGCCCTCGACCAGGCGCGGCATGTGCTCGCGCGAGAGGCCGGTGGCCGCCAGCATGCGCTCGGACCAGTCGCGCTTGGCCACGTCCAGCCACAGGGTGCCGGAAGCGTCGGACATGTCGGAGACATACTCGCCCGTCAGGCGCAGGGCCACGTAATCCTTCGGCAGCAAGACCTTGGCCGTGGCGCGGAACAGCGACGGCTCGTACTTTTGCAGCCATAGCAGCTTGGGCGCCGTAAAGCCCGGCATGGCCTGGTTGCCCGTGATGGCGCGCGACTCGGGCACCAGCGCCTCGAGTTCCACGCATTCGGCAAAGGCGCGCGTGTCATTCCACAGGATAGCCGCGCGCAGCACGTGCTGCTGCTTGTCGAGCAGGGTGGCGCCATGCATCTGGCCCGACAGTGCGATGCCGCGCAGGCCGGAAAACGCCACCGGCTGCGCGGCGCGGATGGCGGCGATGACGTCCAGCGTGGCGTGCCACCAGTCTTCGGGATTCTGTTCCGACCAGCCGGGATGGGGACTGGACACGCGCAGGGTCACGCCGCTGCTGGCAAGGATGGTCTGGGCATCATCGGTGAGGATGGCCTTGACTTCGGAAGTGCCGATATCGATACCGAGATAAGTCATTTGATTCCAGAAGAAAGTTAAGAATGGCCGTCGCCGGACGGCTCGGGCATGTTCATCAGCAGGCAGGAGCGGAATTTCGACGGCGACATCTGCTTGTGGGCCAAAAACTGGCGGTTGAAATTGGAGAGGTTGTTGAATCCCGTGCGGTAGCAGATATCGGTGACCTTCATGTCCGTGTTCATCAGCAGCTCGCAGGCCAGCGCGATGCGTTCCTGGTTCACGTATTGAATGAACGAGGTGCCCGTGTGCTTGCGGAAGAAACGCGTGAATTTCAGGGTGTTCATTTCCGCCACGTCGGCCACGTCCTGCTCGCAGAAATCGAGCGTGATGTTCTGCTTGATATAGGCCAGCACCAGGTTGATGGTCGAGGACATGTAGCGGCCCGCCTGCGCCAGGTAATTGACGCTGGCCAGCGGGCGCCGCTCGCGGCAGTCGCACAGTTCGCCGAACAGGCGCGTAAACAGCTCGACCCGGCGCAAGCCCTGCGCCGTCGTCAACTCCTTCATCAGCGGCACCAGGCGCAGGCCCAGCGCATCGGGAAATTGCAAGCCCCTGCCCGCCTCGCCCAGCAGGGCTTTCAGGGGCGCCATTTCCGGGAACAGCAGCGCGCAGCGTTCGATGAAGTCGCTGGAGAACTGCAGCACCAGGTCGCGCTCGGGCAGGACCACGCCTTCCGGCAGTTCGCTGACCCAGTTGTGCGGCAGGTTCGGCCCTGTCAAAATCAGATTGCCCGCCCCATAACTGCCGATATGGTCGCCGATAAAGAACTTGCCGCTCGATGTGATGATGAAATGCAGTTCGTACTCGGGATGAAAATGCCATTTCGCCACGGTATGCGGAAAGCCGTGCGCCCACGCGCGAAACGATTCGTGGATCGGTTTATGGATCAGTTCCAGGTCAGGCGTCACGGCAGTTCCCTTGCACGGTCTCGGTCACCTATTTTAACGACTTCAGCCCGCGGCCACCGCCAGTCCGCTGTCGGCGTCGAACAAATGCACGTGTTCCTCGTCGAAGGCCAGTTCCAGGGTCTGCCCCACCTGCGCCCCACTGTTGGCCGCGTTCGCCGGCAGCAGGGCCGACAAGGTCAAGGCGCCGCACTGAAAGCTGATCAGCGCTTCGGCGCCCAGCAGCTCGATCAGGTCGATCACGCAGGCCATGCCATGCGTGCCAGTCTGCTCCTGCGGCAGCGCTGCGCGCAAGTGATTCGGGCGCAAGCCGAAGACCACGCGCGTGCCCGCCTGCAGCGGGGCAAAGCGGGGGGAGACCAGGGGCCAGCGGTAGCTGGCGCACGCGAGCACCGTTTTTCCGCCGTCTTTTTCGACGACGCCATCGATGAAATTCATGGCTGGCGTGCCGATGAACCCTGCCGCGAACAGGGTGCGCGGATGGTTGTACAGCTCCGCCGGCGTGCCGATCTGCTCGATATGCCCGCCCTTCATCAGCACCACGCGGTCGGCCAGGGTCATCGCTTCGAGCTGGTCGTGCGTGACATACAGGGTGGTGGTGCGCAGGCGGCGGTGCAATCGTTTGATGTCGGCGCGCAGCTGCGCGCGCAGCTTGGCGTCCAGATTCGACAGCGGCTCATCGAACAGGAACACCTGCGGCGTCTTGATCATGGCGCGCGCAATCGCCGTGCGCTGCTGCTGGCCGCCCGACATGGCGCGCGGCTTGCGCTCGAGCAGGCTGTCCAGGCTGAGGATGGACGCCACCTCGCGCACCCGGCGTTCGATCTCGTCGTTCGGCACCTTCAGGCGGCGCAAGCCGAAGGCGATATTGTCGTACACCGTCATGTGCGGATACAGCGCATAGTTCTGGAACACCATCGCCACGTTGCGCGCGCGCGGCGGCAAATCGTTGACGATGGCGCCGCCGATCAGCAGCTCGCCGCCGCTGATGTCTTCCAGACCCGCGATCATGCGCAGCAGGGTCGACTTGCCGCAGCCCGATGGCCCCAGCAGGACGATGAATTCGCCGTCATCGATGTCCAGGTCGAACGGCTGCAGCACGGCCGTCTTCTCGTCATAGGTCTTGTGCAGCTGCCTGCAAGTGATGTTTGCCATGATTAGTCTCCTGCCAGTTCAATTTGGATCTTGACGTCGCGCGGATGGCCCTTGGCCGCTTCCTCGAACGCCTGCACGCCATCGGCAAAGCTGAAGGTGCGCGAAATGAAGGGCTTCACGTCGATCTTGCCCGAGGCCAGCAAGGCGATGGCGCGCGGGAAGATGTTCGCGTAGCGGAACACGGACTCGATACGCACTTCCTTGGCCTGGATGGCGACGATATCGAAAGGCACGTTCTCGGGCGGCATGCCGACCAGCACCAGGCAACCGTTCGGGCAGAGCAGGTCGACGATGTTGTCATAGGCGCGCATGCTGCCGCTGGCTTCGAAAACGACGTCGGCGCCCCAGCCGTCCGTCAGCGTGCGTACCGTGTCGGCCAGGCTGGCCTGGCGCACGTCGACCGTGGTCACGGCGGGGTTATCGGCGAACAGGGCCAGCTTTTCCGGCACCAGGTCGGCCAGGATCACGCGCGAGCAGCCGCCCGCCAGCGCGGCCAGCGTGTTCATGGCGCCGATGGTGCCGGCACCGATCACCACCGCCACGTCGCCCGGCTTGATGGCCGCCTTCTTGGCCGCCTGCAGGCCGATGGCCAGCGGTTCGACGATGGCGCCTTCGCCGTAGCTGACGTTGTCGGGCAGCTTGAAGGTGAACGCGGCCGGATGCACGACATACGGCGTGAGGCAACCGTGGATGGGCGGCGTGGCCCAAAAGCGCACGGCCGGATCGAGGTTGTACAGGCCGCGCATGGTGGCGGGCGAATCGAACTGCGGCACGCCCGGCTCCATGCAGACCCGGTCCCCCGCCTTCAGGTGCGTCACTTGCGCGCCGACTTCCGCCACGACGCCGGACGCCTCATGACCGAGCACCATCGGCGCTTCGACGGCGAAGGGGCCGATCTTGCCGTGCTTGAAGTAATGCACGTCGCTGCCGCAGATGCCCACCGTGTGGATCTTGATCTTCACGTCACGCGGGCCGACGGCAAGCGGCACGTCGATATCGCGCAAGGTGATTTTTTCAGCCTGTTCCAGTACGAGTGCTTGCATGATGGTTTCCTTTTTATTTGTGTTTGAGCATGGAGTTGAGCAGCCGTCCCAGGATGCCGACGAACAGCAGCGGCGGCAGCGCCAGCAGCACGGTGGAGGCGTTCACCACGCCCCATGGCACTTCCTGGCCCATCGACGTGAAGGCCGACGCCACTACGGGCAGGGTCATGCTTTTCGACGAGGTGAGCGCCAGCGCGATCATCAGTTCATTCCAGACCAGCACGAAGCTGAAGACGATGCCGCCCATCAGGGTCTTCGAGGCCACCGGCAGGGCCACGTGCCAGAACACCTGGTAAGGGCCGTAGCCGTCCAGCGCCGCCGCTTCCTCGATCTCCTTCGGGATGCGGGCAAACGCGGGAATCGACAGCCAGATGATGGTCGACAGGGTCACCAGCAGATACGTCACCACCATCGACAGGCGCGAGTCGTACAGGCCCAGGTCGATCCAGATCGAGATCAAGGGAATGGCGACGGCGACGGGCGGCAAAAAGCGCAAGGACAGCAGGAAGAACTGGATATCCTTCTTGGCCGGGATCGGATAGCGGGCGATCGCATACGCGGCCGGCACGCCCAGCACTGCGCCCAGCAACACGGCCACGCCGACGATGGCGACGCTGTTGCCCAGCCCCGTCAGCACTTCGGGGCTGGCCAGCACCTGCTGGTAATTGGCCAGTGTCGGGCTGAAGAAAAAGCGCGGCACGGGCGTGACGATGTCCATCAGCTCCTTGAAGGAATTGAGCACGGCCCACAGGATGGGGAATAGAGCCACAAGGATAATCACCGTGGTGATGGCGGTGGTGGCGACGGCGCCGACGCCGCGCCGAACAGTCAGTTTTCCCATTTTGCGACCCGCTTCCAGAGCAATGTAAAAATAATGGTCGTGGCCAGCATCATCAGCACGGCCATGCTGGACGCATACGACACCTTGCCCATCAGGCCGATGCCTTGCGCATACGCATACATGTCCAGCGTTTCGGTGGAGATGCCGGGGCCGCCCTTGGTCATCACGTAGATCAGGTCGAACGAACGCAGCGACTCGACCATCTTGATGAACACGAGGCTCATGATCGGCACCTTCAGCATCGGCAGCGCAATATACGCATACACCTGGAGCGTGCTGGCGTAATCGAGGCGTGCCGCTTCCAGCGGTTCGCCAGGCAGGGTTTCGAGCAGCTTCAGGATGACGGCGCCGAAGAACAGGCCCCACTGCCAGATATCGACCAGCGCCACCGCATACAGCGCCGTGGCGGGATCGGACAGCAGGGCCGTGCCGCCCAGGCCCACGATTTCCAGCAGCCAGTTCAAAATGCCCATCAGCGGCGAATACATGAACTTCCAGATGAAGGCGGCCGAGACGCGCGGCAGCAGCACCGGCACGATCAGCAGCAGCGCGATGACGTCCCGCGTGCGTCCCTTGACTCTCTCGAACAGGAACACGGCCAGCAGCACGCCGACGAGCAGCGAGCCGGCCACGGTGACGACTTCCCAGATGGCCGATACCTGCACGGCATTGAGGAAGCGGCGGTCGCCGAACAGGCGGAGAAAATTGGCAAAGCCGACGTAGTCGCTGTCGCTGTAGCGCAGCACGCGGTTTTGCAGGGCCAGGTTGATGGCGGCGATGCTGGGCACCAGGCCCAGTATCAGCAGGATCAGCAGCGGCAGCGTCAGAAAGACGGCCGGCAGCCAGGTGTGGCGTTTTTTACGGATGGTATGCGGCATGGTGATGGCTTTCAAACGAGAACGGACAAGCAAACAGGCTGCGTCACGACACCTGACAAAACCGTAGCGAGCGGAAGGTAGAGGTGGCCGAGAAGCGGAACTGTGCTTTATGCACAGTGAGCATCGCAGGCCGCCTATACCGACGCGCAGTAGGTTTGGTCAGATGTCTCTATTTGCGCTTGCTAGCCCGCTGCATCACTTCCGTCGCATACTCATTGGCTTCATCGAGCGCGCTCTGCACGTCGCCGCGCGTACCGGTAAATACCTCCTCCAGCACCACGCCCAGGTTGTCGCCGATGTCCGGCCATTCGGGGCTAGGCCAGATGGTGACGCGCGAGACGGGCGTGGTGTCCGTCAAGCCCGCCTGGATCTGCGGCTTGACGTGCTTGCGGAAGTAGTCGCTGGCGATGGTGCTGCTGCGGTTGTAGTCGCTGAAGACCTTGTCCTTCAGGCGCGCCTGTTCCTGCTCCTTGCCCGTGGCCCAGGCGATGAACTTGCCCGCCGCCTGGCGCGTG
The DNA here is from genome assembly GCF_059617925.1 of Janthinobacterium sp. JF4. Taxonomy (NCBI): domain Bacteria; kingdom Pseudomonadati; phylum Pseudomonadota; class Betaproteobacteria; order Burkholderiales; family Oxalobacteraceae; genus Janthinobacterium; species Janthinobacterium sp. JF4. The sequence continues at coordinate 63,732 of NZ_JCAQAV010000005.1, forward strand.
CATTCATCCTTGGCGCCCGTGGCGGAGATGGCCAGGCCGTGGCCGTAGGCGGCCGATGCCAGCGGCGCGGGCGGGCGCACATAGCCGACCTTGTCGACCACCGAGGATTTTTTCGGGTCTTCCATCCAGTCGGCGAAGGGCGTCGACTCGATCATGAAGGCGACCTTGCCCGACCTGAACGCTTCGAGCGCATTGCTCCAGTCGTAGGTGGCGCCACCGGGCGGCGAATACTTGAACAGGTCGCGGTACAGGGTCGTCGCTTTCACGGCCTGCGGCGAATTGAAGGTCGGCACGCCATTGTTTTCCCACTTGCCGCCGGCGGCCAGCATGAACGGCGCCCAGCGCCAGACATTCATGCCCGAGCCGCGCTGACCCCGCGCCGCCCAGCCATACACGTTCGGCGGACTATTCAGCTTCTTGACGGCGGCGACCAGTTCGTCGAGCGTCTTCGGCACGGCGATGCCGGCCTTTTCCAGCAGGTCGCGACGGTAGAACAGGAAGTCGCTGCCGCCGATCAGGGGCGCGAAATACGCCACGCCCTTGTACGAGGCGACGGCGCGGCGACCTGGCAGGAAGTCGTCATAGTCGGCGTCCTTGGGCAGGTATTTGAGCAGGGGAACGACCCAGCCGGCCGTGGCAAATTCGGCCACGTTGGCTTCGTCGATGTAATAGATCTGGTAGGAGCCGGCCTTGGTGGAAGCATCAAGGCGGGCCTTGGAGCGGCGGTCGTTTTCGCCGAAATAGCTGATTTGCACCTTGGTGCCGTTTTTCTTTTCATACTCGGCAAGGGTCTTTTCCATCACCGTCAGGCCCAGGCTTTTTTGCGCCAGCACCTTGAGCACCGGCACCGAGCAGCTTTGCCCCGAGGCGTCGGCAAACCCGGCGGACATGAGGGCACCCCATGCAACAGCAGTCATGATTTTCATAACACGTCTCCATTTTTATAGTCCGGCGGTTTTCCACCGGTGAATCCACTATAAAAACAAAGACGGCCTGCCACCACTGCAAAAGCGGCCAGTTTTCAAATACTATTTTTCACGCGTCAGCACGCAAGAAATCACGCCGATAGATATTCGAGTCCTTGCCGCCCAGCGGCTGGCGCGAGAAGCGTTCGAAGCGCAAGCCAAGCTTGTTGAGCAGATTGATCGAGGGCTGGTTGGCGGGTGACGTCAGGCCATACAGGGTGGGCACGCGCAGCACGTCGCGGACGTGGCGCAGCACGCTGGCGGACGCCTCCCAGGCCAGGCCCTGGCCGCAATGTGCGGGCAGCAGGGCGTAACCGATGTCGGGCCCGGGCATGGTGGCGCGCTTGATCAACCCGCACATGCCGATGGCCACGCCCTCGCTGCGCAGTTCAATGATATAAAAGGAATAGCCCAGCTCACGCTGCTGCGCCATCGGTCCCGTTTCCAGTGCCGCGCGGGCCGCCTCCAGCGTGTGGATATTGCGCTGGCCAATATTGGCGATCCACGACGGGTCGTTGACCAGCGCCATGTAGAAGGCCGCATCGTCCAGCGTGGCGGTGCGCAGACGCAGACGGGGCGTCTCGATCACAGTGACGGCGCCGCTCATGCCGGCCACTGCATCGGATCGGTGAGCAGCTGGTACATCACGTAGGCGTCGACATAACCGAGTTGCGCGTGGCGGTAGGCCAGCGGCAGGGTGGCGACGACCGTGAAACCCAGCTTTTTCCACAGGGTGACGGCGGCCAGGTTGGTGCTGACGACGAAGTTGAACTGCATCGCCAGGTAGCCCGCGCGGCGCGCTTCTTCCATGCAGTGCACGCCCAGCAGGCGGCCCACGCCAACGCCCTGCGCGGCCGGATCGACCATGAACGAGGCATTGGCCACGTGCGATCCATGGCCCGGCTGGTTCGCCACCAGCCTGTACATGCCCAGCAGGCGCTCGCTGCCCATCACGGCGACAAAGCTTTGCACGCCGGGGCCGAACCAGTAGGCGTGGCACGCTTCGCGCGTGGTATCGGCGGGGAAGGTATAGGTGTCGCCGCCGGCCACCAGGGCCTGGAAGATCGGCCACATGGCGTCAAAGTCGGCTTCGTTGGCCGGGCGGATATCAATTTCTTTCAAGGCGCTGCTCCCGATAACAAGTGATGGCTGATTGTATCAGCGCCCCAGGCGAAAATTCACGCTATCGGGCCGCCCCGGCAGGTGCAGGCGCGATTGCGCGCGTGGCGCCTCGCTGACGACTTTCCCGCGCCGCAGCACCAGGCGCCGCGCCGCGCGCAAGCGCAGCGCCTCCACCGTGGAGCCGCAATCGAGGATCAGCAAGTCCGCATGGCAGCCGGGCGCGATGCCGTAGCCATCGAGGCCCAGGATGGTCGCCGGCGTCTCCGTCACCGCCAGGAAGCAGTCGTGCATGGCTTGCTGCCCCGTCATCTGCGCCACGTGCAAGCCCATGTGCGCCACTTCCAGCATGTCGCCCGAACCGAGGCTGTACCACGGGTCCATCACGCAGTCGTGGCCAAAGGCGACAGGGATGCCGGCGGCCAGCATCTCGGGCACGCGCGTCATGCCACGCCGCTTCGGATACGTGTCGTGGCGCGCCTGCAGGGTGATGTTGATGAGGGGGTTGGCAATGGCCGCCACGCCCGCCTCGCGGATCAGCGGCAGCAATTTGCTCACATAGTAATTATCCATCGAATGCATGGACGTCAGGTGCGAGCCCGTCACCCTGCCCTGCATGCCAAGGCGCTGGCTGTGGAAGGCCAGGGTTTCGATGTGGCGCGACAGCGGGTCGTCCGATTCGTCGCAGTGCATGTCGACCATCAGGCCCCGCTCGCAGGCGAATTCGCACAGCAGGCGCACGGATTCGGCACCGTCGGCCATGGTGCGCTCGAAATGCGGAATGCCGCCCACCACGTCGACGCCCATGGCAATGGCGCGTTTCAAATTGTCGAAGGCGCCGGGACTGCGCAGGATGCCGTCCTGCGGAAACGCCACCAGTTGCAAGTCGAGATACGGCGCCACCTGCCGCTTGACGTCGAGCAGCGCTTCCACGGCCAGCAGGCGCGGGTCGCAGATATCCACGTGCGAGCGGATGGCCAGCAAGCCGCGCGCCACGGCCCAGTCGCAATATTGCAGGGCACGTGCCACCAGGGCGTCCTGCGTCAATTGCGGCTTCAGTTCGCCCCATAGGGCGATGCCTTCGAGCAAAGTGCCGGAGGCGTTTACGCGCGGCAAGCCGTAGCTGAGCGTGGCGTCCATGTGGAAGTGGGCATCGACGAACGGCGGCGTGACCAGGTCGCCGGCGGCGTCGATCTCTTGCGCGCCCGCAACGGGCAAGGCGGGGCCGACGGCGGCGATGCGGCCGCCCTCGATGGCGATATCGATGGCGCGGCGCCCGTCGGGCAGGCTGGCATTGCGGATGACAAGGTCCATGCGGACACTCCTTCGGTTGACTACGGTACCTGGTGCTTTGAGCGCAGTGTCATCTTATTTTTTCAAAGGATGCTGCAGTGCACTAATATAGTCACTGGCAAAAACGTAGCCATAGATTCCATGACAACGCTTTGCGCGCGCGCAAACTTCCGGCAAATGCTGCCAGGCGCATGAGTACAGCAAGCCCGTGGCAAACACGCGGCACACGCCCTTGAGAAAATAGCTTTCAACTAACTCGAATCACCGCTAGAATATTCATATTGCGTTGCATCATAAAAAGTCTATGATCAGCTGTTCAGCACGCTACCTACTTTACAAAACGCGGCCAACTCTGGTTTTCGGGATTTTGCAGAGCGTTTTGCCAGCATTTTAATCCGTACAAAGGAGTAAATATGTTTCCGCTTCCAGAACAATTTTCCAGCGCCGCCAAGTCGCAACTGGAAAGCCAGCTGCAAATCTTCAGCACCCTGACCAGCAAAGTCTTCGAAAGCGCCGAGAAAATCATCGCGCTGAACCTGAACGCAGGCAAGGCTGCCCTGTCGCACACGGCAGAAACGGCGCAGCACCTGCTGGTAACGCAGGACCCGCGCGACTTCTTCAGCTACAGCACCAGCCAGGCGCAGCCTAACATCGAGAGCATGCTGGCCTACAGCCGCCAGTTGTTCGGCATCGCCTCGAGCACCCAGGCGGAACTGCTGGCCTCGGCCAAGGCGCGCCTCGATGAGGCAGTCCCTGCCGTCGCTCCTGCTCCTGCCGCAGCCAAGCCTGCGCTGGCCGTCGCCGCACCTGCCCCTGTAGCTGCGCCAGCGCCGGCAGCGGCACCGGCCCCCGTTGCCGTCAAGCCTGCCGAAGTGGCCAAGCCTGCCGCCAAGGCGGCGCCCGCCCCTGTCGCCGCACCGGCAGCCAAGCCAGCGGCAGCGCCTGCCAAGGTTGCCGAGAAGATTGTCGACAAGGTTGCCGACAAACCCGCCGTGAAAGCGGCCGAAGCCAAACCGGCAGCCAAGCTGGAAGCCAAGCCTGAAGCGGCCAAGCCCGCACCTGCACCCGCCGCCGCCGCGCCAGCGAAAGCCGCCGCGCCGGCACCGGCCAAGCCGGCCGCGAAACCATTTCCTTCGAGCAAACCGGCCAGCGCCGCCGGCCAGACCGTGGCCAAGGTTGCCGTGAAGCACGCCCCTGCGCCAGCCGCCAAGCCTGCAGCCAAGCCAGCGCACAAAGGCACGCCGTCGAAACAGCTCGACATGCTGGGCGGCGGCAAGGGCAGCAGCCGCAAGTAAGAACGCCTATCAAAACCTACTGCGCGTCGTAATTTGCGGCCTGCGATGCTCACTGTACCTTCGTACAGTTGCGCTTCTCGACCACAACTTACTTCCGCTCGCTACGGTTTTGTTCGGCGTTGTAAGCCTCGCACGCCGCACTGACGCAGCAAAACAACGGGCTACGGCCCGTTTTTTGCGTGCCCGCCCACAGCGCGCTTTTCCGCCTTGTTGTATCCTACGCGTACTTTCCGTCCGCGTGCCCGTCCTTCCGCCCCGCGACACCCCATTATTCAAAACAAAAGGTAACCATGAGTTTATCGAGGCTCATCGCCGGCTTCGTGCGTCAGCATTGGCCGGCGTATGCCGCCGCTGCCGTCATGCTGACAGGCGTGGCAACACTGACCGTCTGGATCCCGCGCCGCGTGGGCGCCATCATCGACGCACTGGCCGCACACCGCATGACGGCGGCCGAACTGTGGCTTGAGCTGCTGACCCTGCTCGCCGTCGGCGTCGTCATCTACTTCCTGCGCGTGGGCTGGCGCATCACCTTGTTCAAGGCCGCCTACCAGCTGGGCGTGATGCTGCGCACGCGCTTCTACACGCGCATGTCGCAGCAAGGTGCGTCGTTTTACCAGAACCAGCGCACGGGCGACCTGATGGCGCTGGCGACGAACGACATCGACGCCATCGAGATGGCCGCCGGCGAAGCCATGCTGGCCGGCTTCGATGGCACATTGACCCTGCTGATGGTGCTGGGCATCATGCTGCTGGGCGTGGACTGGCGCCTGGCCTGCATCGCCTTGCTGCCCTTCCCGCTGATGGGACTGGCCTTCTGGCGCATTTCCAGCCATATCCACACGGCGTCGACGGATTCGCTGCAACGCTTTTCCGCGCTGAACGACCATGTGCAGGAATCGCTGTCGGGCGTGCGCACCTTGCGCGCGCTGGGCCTGGAAGAGCGCAGCAGCAAGCAGTTCTCCACCCTGGCCGGCCACGCGGCCAACGCCAGCCTGACGGCGCAGCGCTGGGAAGCGGCGTATGAACCGGCCGTCGGCCTGACCCTGACGGCCGCCACGGCGCTGACCCTGGGCCTGGGCGGCTACCTCGTGTGGCAAGACCAGCTGACCATCGGCGCGCTGACGAGCTTTTCCATGTACCTGGGCCAGCTGATCTGGCCCATGTTCGCCGCCGGCTGGGTACTCTCATTGATCGAACGGGGCCGCGCCGCCTGGCAGCGGCTGCAGCCGATGCTCGACGCGCCGCTGGCCATCGACGACCACGGCAGCATCGCCACGCTGACGCCCGGCCCCCTGCAATTGCAGGACGTCGGCTTCGCCTACGCGGGCCAGACGGCGCCCGCGCTGTCCGGTATTTCGCTGCTGTTGCAGCCGGGCCAGACGCTCGGTTTGGTGGGCCCGACGGGCAGCGGCAAGTCGACCCTGCTGCGCGTGCTGCTGCGCCAGGTGACGCCGCAATCGGGCACGGCCACCTGGAACGGCCAGCCGCTCGACGCCTACACCCTGCATGCGCTGCGCGCGGCCATCAGCTGGGTGCCGCAGGAGTCGTTCCTGTTCTCCGCCAGCATCGCCGACAATATCGCCCTGGCCCGTCCCGGCGCCACGCGCGGGGACGTGGAGCGGGCGGCGCAGCTGGCCGACATCCACGCCGACATCCTGCAATTCCCGGACGGTTATCAGACGCACGTGGGCGAGAAAGGCATCACCTTGTCCGGCGGCCAGCGCCAGCGCGTGGCAATTGCCCGTGCCCTGCTGGCCGACAACGGCTTGCTGCTATTGGATGACGCGCTGTCCGCCGTCGACACGGGCACGGAAACGCGCATCCTGCAGCACCTGGAAGAACTGCGCCGCAAGCGCCCCGAGCGCAGCGCCATCATCGCCAGCCACCGCCTGAGCGCCGTCGTCAACGCGGACCTGATCCTGGTCCTGCGCGATGGCCACGTCACGGAAACGGGCAACCACGACGCGCTGATGCAGCGCGACGGCTGGTATGCCAGCCAGTGGCGCTATCAACAACTGGAGGCCAGCCTCGATGCCATCTGATTCGACCAAACAATCCGTCCGCCGCCAGGCCATGCAAGCCATCGGCCTGCTGCGCCGGGCCGCCGCGCCCGACCTGCGCCATTTATATTGGGCCACGTTCTGGCTGATCCTCGCCGCCGCCCTGGAAGTGACGGGCCCCATTTTAGGCAAGGCCCTGATCGACCAGCATCTGCTGCCCCGCAACCTGGACTGGACGCGCATGGCATTGCTGCTGGGCGGCTGCCTGCTGACGGGCTGGGTCGCATCCGGCCTGCGCTACCTGCAGCTGGTGCGCCTGTCCGGCCTGGCCATGCGCTCGGTGCAGCGCCTGCGCGAAACCGTGTACCAGCACGTGCTGCGCCTGCCGATGGCCTTCTTTGACCGCGCCATCACGGGGCAATTGGTCAGCCGGGTCACCAACGATACGGAAGCGGTGAAGTCGCTGTACGTGCAGGTACTGTTCGTCATCCTCGACAGCTCCATCGTTTTAGTCGGCACCATGGCCGCCATGGCCTTCCTCGACTGGCGCCTGATGCTGATCGTGCTGGCCCTGCTGCCGGCCGTGCTGGCGATCGTCTTCCTGTACCAGCGCTGGAGCGCGCCGGCCGTCACGCGCGCGCGCGCCCTGCGCAGCGAAATCAACGGGCAAATCGCCGAATCGATCGGCGGCATGAGCGTGCTGCAGGCGAATAACGCGGAGCAGCGCTTCGGCGCGCGCTTCACGGGCATCAACCAGGACCACTACACGGCGCGCATGCAGGAATTGCGCGCCAACGCCTGGCTGCTGCGCCCCGCGCTCGACATGCTCAACATCGTGCTGCTGGCCGTCGTCATCTTCAGCTTCGGCCGGCGCGAGATGGGCGCCGTGGAAGTGGGCGTGCTGTATGCGTTCATCAGCTACATCGCGCGCGTGATCGAACCGCTGATCCAGATCACCATGCAGTTCAGCCAGTTGCAGCAATCGGTGGTGGCCACGGCGCGCGTCTCGGCCCTGCTGGACGAAGCGCAGGCACTGGAACACGCGCAGGGCAGGCAAACACCGGCCCTGCGGCAGACGACAGCGGGCAGCGACGTGCCTGCCGTGGACATCCAGAACCTGACGTTCGCCTACGTGGAAAACCAGCCCGTGCTGCACGAGCTGTCGCTGAGCATTCCCCAGGGCGCCTTCTTTGGCATCGTCGGCCACACGGGCAGCGGCAAGTCGACCTTGCTCTCGCTGCTGCTGCGCTTTTACCCCGTCACGCAGGGCAGCATCGCCATCAACGGCGTCGCCCTCGACAGCATCGACAACGAGCACTTCCGCGCCGACGTGGGCCTGGTGCCGCAAGACCCCTTCCTGCTGGCCGCCTCGGCACGCGAAAACATCGACATGGGCCGCGGCTACACGCAGCAGCAGATCGAGACGGCCGCGCGCGCCGCGCATGCGCACGACTTCATCGCCGCGCTGGAACACGGCTACGACACGCCGCTGGGCGAAGGCGGCTCGCGCCTGTCGTCGGGGCAGAAGCAGCTGATCGCGATTGCCCGCGCGCTGGCCGGCCAGCCGCGCATCCTGCTGCTGGACGAGGCGACGTCGCGCATCGATAGCCAGACGGAACAGATCGTGCAACTGGCCCTCAACGAATTGCGCGGCAAGGTGACCATCATCGCCATCGCGCACCGTCTGTCGACCATCCGCGAGGCCGACCGGATCATCGTGCTGAACCACGGCCGCATCACGGAAGCGGGACCGCACGAGGAACTGATGCAGATCGAGGGCGGCCTGTACCAGCGCCTGTACCTGCTGCAGCAATTGGCAGTGTAAGCCAGGCGGCGCCGTTGCGCGCCGCCGTCATTTTTCTGTATGGCATCAAAAATTGCCCATGGGCAGCGTATATTCATCTGAAGGGCAAGGCCGACGGCTCCAACCACACCTCCAGGGAAAACACCATGCGCAGCAAACTGTCGATCAAGAATATCTTTGCCGCCATCTTTCTGCTCAGCCTGACGCTCTCCGTCATCAGCCTGTGGGCGCTGTTCCGGGTGGCGGGCAAGCAGGCCGAGGCGAACCAGGTCACCGAGACGCGCTATCAGTCCTACCTGCTGGCAGACGAACTGCGGCAAAGTTCGGACGACCTGACCCGGCTGGCCCGCACCTACGTCGTCACGGGCGACGCCAGGTACGAGCAGCAATACCTCGACATCCTCGACATCCGCAACGGCAAGAAGCCGCGGCCCGCCCATTACGAGCGCATCTACTGGGACTTCGTGGCGGCGGGCATGCCCGTGCCGGCGGCGACAGGCCCGGCCGTGTCGTTGACGGAACTGATGCGCAAAGCCGGCTTCAGCGAACAGGAATTCGCCAAACTCCAGGAAGCCCAGGCCAATTCGGACGGCCTGGTGAAGACCGAGGTGATCGCCATGAACGCCGTCAAGGGTTTGTTCGACGACGGCAGCGGCAAATTTACCAAGACGGGGGCGCCCGATCCGGAAATGGCCCGCAGGATCATGCACGATGCCGAATACCACCGCAACAAGGGCAAGATCATGCAGCCGGTGAATGAATTCCTCACGCTGCTCGATCAGCGCACCAGCGCGGCCGTGCAGACGGCGACGGGCGGCACCATGGCGGCTTACTCTGTCACGGTCGGCGTGCTGCTGGTGTCGGTCATGGTTTCGCTGCTGTGCCTGTTCCTCGTGTACCGCCACATCAAGCGCAACCTGGACAAGGCGATCACCACGGCGCAATTGATCGCCGGCGGCGACCTGAGCATCGACGCCGTCATCGAAAGAGCCGACGAAATCGGCGTGCTGCTGCACGCGATGAACACCATCAACGCCAACCTGACGGGTCTGATAGGCGACATCCGCACCAGCACCGGCGAAATGTCGGTAGCCACGCACGAAATCGCGCTGGGCAATGCCGACCTGTCGGCGCGCACGGAAGCGCAGGCCAGCTCCCTCGAAGAGACGGCCAGCTCGATGGAAACGCTGACGGCGACGGTGCGGCAAAATGCCAGCAACGCCGGCGAGGCGAACCAGCTGGCTGCCACCGCCTCGTCCGTCGCCGTGCAGGGCGGCGCCGTCGTCGCCCAGGTGGTCAGCACGATGGGCGCCATCAAGGAAAGTTCCAGCCAGATCGCCGACATCATCGGCGTCATCGACGGCATCGCCTTCCAGACCAACATCCTGGCCTTGAATGCCGCCGTCGAGGCGGCGCGGGCGGGAGAACAGGGGCGCGGCTTCGCCGTCGTCGCCGGCGAGGTGCGCAGCCTGGCCCACCGCAGCGCTGCCGCCGCCCAGGAAATCAAGAGCCTGATCGGCGCATCCGTGGTACGGGTCGACGCCGGCAGCAAGCTCGTCGACGAGGCGGGGCGCACCATGGCGCTGGTGGTCGAATCGATCCAGAAAGTGGCCGCCATCATGAGCGAGATCACCAGCGCCAGCCATGAGCAAAGCGCGGGGATCAGCGAGGTCAACCAGGCGGTCACGCAGATGGACAACATCACGCAACAGAACGCCGCCCTGGTCGAGCAGGCGGCCGCCGCTGCCGAGAGCCTGCAGGAACAGGCGCAAGCCCTGATCGAGGCGGTCGCCATCTTTCGCCTGAAGGGCAGCGCGCCAACCCCGGCGGCCCGTTCCTTGCGCCAGCTGATCCCAAGGAAATGATTGTGATTTCTGGCTTCCATGCGCGGAGCACTGCGGCGCCGGTGTGCACTTTCGCACATTTCTGCGTCCCGTATGATATTTCTTGATTGCAACAGAATATAATCTGTTACAGACAGGTGGTCATTGCGGGAGCGGGAAGTTGGCAGGCAGACAGAGACGGACATCATGGCGACAGGCGCACTGGCTGCTGGTACTGGCCTGCCTGCTGCCGCCTGCCGTCCATGCCCAGGTCGACAACCTTGAGCAGCATATCGCTGCCGTGCGCGAAGATGGCCGTTTCGTGCCCGCGCGTGCCCTGCAGCGCCTGCAAGAGGTGGAAACGCAGGCGCGCAGCGCGCCCCTGCCGGTGCGCGCGGAATTCCTGACACAGCTGAGCAATGCCCGCATGCGCCTGGGGCAGAACGACATCGCCATGCAGCTGGCCGAGGAGCTGATCACCTACGCCCGCCTGCACAAGAGCGACGTGGCGCTGGCGAAAGGCATGCTCAACAAGGCCTACATCACGTTTGCCAGGAACGAGCGCCGCGCCTCGCACCTGCTGGCTTTTGAAGCGGAACGCATCGCCAACGGCACGGACGACTTGCCCGTGCGCGTGCAGGCCACCATCAGCGCGGGCCAGTCCTGGGCCGAGGAAGGCAATTTCCCGTTTGCGCTGGCCAAGCTGCAGGCGGCCGTCGACCTGGCGCGCCAGAGCCATTCCCCCACCAGCCTGGCCGCCGCCCTGAATGCCCTCACCCTGCTGTACACGCAGATGCGCGAATACGACAAGGGCTTCGAAGTGCTCGACGAGCTGCTGGCCGTATCAAGCACCCTGGAATCGCCGGGCCGCATGGCGCAGGCGAAGAATACGGAATACGGGCTGGCGCTCGACGCGCAGCAGCCGCAACGGGGCCAGCGCGCCCTGCTGGCGGCCCTGGCGCTGGAACGCCAGCTGGGCGCGCGCGGCATGGTCGCCGTTACCCTCGTCAATCTGTCGGACAGCTACCTGAAGGAAGCCGACTATGCGCGTACCCTGCGCTTTGCGAATGAAGCCATCACGGCGGCGCGCCTGGTCAACAATGAACAGGTGGAGGCGACGGCGCGCCTGAACATCGGCCAGGCGCTGATCGGCCAGGGACGCTTGCAGGAAGGCAAGCAAAGCGCGGCCACGGGTCTGGCCTACTACGAACGCACGGCCGACCAGCCGGAAATGCAGGCCGTGCTGCTGGAATACGGCATGGCGCTGGAAAAGGCGGGCGACCTGCGCGGCGCCGTCACGGCGTATCACCGCGAGCGCGGTATTTCCAACCAACTGTTCGAGAAACAGCGGCAAAAGGCCGTGTATGAGCTGCAAGAAAAGTATGAAGCGGAAAAGAAGCAGCGCCAGATCGAGCTGCTGAGCCGCGAGAATCAGCTCAAGAGCACGGAAATCGACAACCGCCGCCTGCAGCAGCGCGTGTGGTGGCTGCTGGCGCTGGTACTGGCCATGGCGTCCGTCATCGTCGGCTTGCTGTACCGCAAGGTGCGCCACGCGAACGTGCAGCTGAAGGTGAAAAACCAGGAACTCAAGCGCCAGAGCTCGCGCGACCCGCTGACGGCCCTGTACAACCGCCGGCATTTCCAGGAATTCATGCGCAGCCATGCGGGCAAGCCGCAGCCGTCCTATGCGGGCAGCGACGTCGTGGGCGCGCTGTTCCTGCTCGACGTCGACCATTTCAAGCACATCAACGACGCTTACGGCCATGCGGCGGGCGACCTGGTGCTGACGACGATCGCCGAAACCCTGCATGAGGTGCTGCGCGAAACGGACATGATCGTGCGCTGGGGCGGCGAGGAATTCCTCGCCTTCCTGCCGGCCGTCGCACGCGACGGACTCGACGATATCGCGCGGCGCATCCTCAACGGCATGGCGGCGCAAAGCATCCACTACCAGGGGCAAACCATCCAGGTGCATGTGTCCGTGGGCTTTGCGCCCTATCCGCTGGCGCCGCTGGGACGGCCGCTCACGTGGGAACGCAGCGTCAACCTGATCGACATGGCGCTGTACCTGGCCAAGGCGCATGGGCGCAACCGGGCGTATGGCTTGCGCGGTTTTCAGCAGGTGGAAAGAACGACCCTGGAAGCGGTGGAGCAAGACCTGGAACGCGCGTGGCGCGACGGCTTTGTCGATTTGAGCGTGGTGCTGGGGGGAACGGACGGGATGGACAGGACGGAGACGGCGGGAACGAAGACGCCAGGAGGACAAGCCAGCGACGGCGTCGCCGCGACCGCCATCACCTGACGACAGCGGCGAGGGCCGGGCCGGCAGCAGCCGGCCCTGGCGCGGTCATTGCGATGATTACTTGTGCGCGGATTCCTGCATCTTTTCGCCGGCTTTTTCCACTTTCTTGCCGACGGCATCGGCCGCTTCGCTCATTTTCTTGTCGGCGTCAGCGGCGACCTGATCCATCTTGGCGCCCGTATCGGCAGCGGCCTGGCTCACGGCAGCGTCGGCTTTGGACGCGGCGGCCTTGATGTCGGCTTCAGCCTTGGCAGCGGCCGCATCGATCTTCTGGCCAGCTTGTTCAGCAGGGCCTGCAGCGACATCGTCCTTCTTCTGGCAAGCAGCCAGTGCCACAACCATCATCCCGGCGGCGCACACGGTCATCCATTTTTTGCTTACTTTCATGATATTCCCTTTCATTGTTATCAAAAGACACAGATCAGTTCGCAATATACACCTGCCTAAAATTTTCTAGCGTGCGCTAACGCACATAAGAACACGCTTTTGTGGCGTAGTTGTAAGCAATGGTATCTTGATATTTTTCACGGCGCCTTCCGATGAGCAGGCATGGCCTTGCCCTACTGGCCCGCAGCTGGCGCCGGCACCGCGTCCAGCAGCGAACGTTCGAGCAATTGCGACAGCGCCGTGCGCAGCGCCTGCGTGCGCGCCGCCAGTTCCGGCCGTTTGTAGCGCTCGGCGGCGATCAGGCTGCTTTCCAGGCAGACCCGGTCCGACCTGGCCAGGCAGGCGTCGGCCGCGTCGAGCTGGGCGCTGGCCAGCGCCACTTTCACCCTGGCGTCGAGTTCCAGGCTGTCGGGATCGTCGCCCCAGCGCTTCACGTAGACGGCCAGGCGCGTGGCGGCCAGATCCGGCTTGCCCGCATCGAGCGCCTGGTTGACGCTGCCTTGCAGCGCCAGCCACGCCTGCGCCCGCTGCTGCTGCCTGTCGCAGGCGGCGGCGGACTTGGCGATGCTCGCCTGCAAGCGTTTGAGTTGCGCGGCGGGCGCCTTGGCGCTTTTCAGCACGGCCAGCGCGCTGCGCGCTCCGTCCAGGTCGCACTGGGCCGCCAGCGCAGTGGCGGCCTCGACCTGTTCCGCCACGCTGGCCGGCTTGCCGTCGGGCTTGTTGAAGAACCAGATACCGGTCAGCACCACCGCCGCCGCGATCCACGTACGCAAGCGCACGGGTGGGCGCGGTGGCGGCACCGATCCCTTGGTGGCAGGCTTGGCCGGCGGCGCCTTGACCGGCGCGGCAGGCGCTGGTGGAACGGGCTTGGGGGCAGGAGCGGAGGCAGGCTGCGGCTTGGGAGTGGGCGGAGCGGCGGGCACCGGCGGCGGCATGCGCGGCAGCGGGGACGGCGCTGGCAGTTTCTCCAGAACAGGCGCTTGCGCCACCTGGCGCGCGCCGCAAAACGGGCAATGCGCCACGCGCAGCGGCAAGGTCCGGCCGCAAGCGGCGTTGATGCAAACGTCATTCACTGTTTCAAGCACATTCCAACCTTTTCCTGGAGTCATTCCACTGCATTCTGCCGCAATATTACCCTACGCAAGCAACGCAAGGACGCACCCGTCCCGTGTTCCATGGCCTTGATACCGATCAAAAAGCATCCGCCGCCACGGCATAAGCTGGAAGCACCGGCCAAGGACAAGGAGAATGCCATGCCAGCCCACCTGATCATCGAAGACGGCCAGCCCTCGTGGTGGGACAGCGCCGATATCTGGGTCGTGCCGGGCAATGATCCGAATGGCCCGCCCGGCGCGCCCATCGCCGGCATCAGCAATTACCTGTGGGGCCGCGTGCACAACACGGGCAACAGCGCCTCGAACGGCGTGCGCGTGGACTTTTACTGGGCCGATCCTTCCGGCCAGATCGCCGTCGGCGCCGCCACGCAGATCGGCTCCGCGTTTGCCGACTTGCCGCCCGGCGCCACGCAGGAGGTGCTGTGCCTGGTGCCCTGGGTCCCCATCATCGTCAATGGGGGCCACGAATGCCTGCTCGCCGTGGCCCACGGCCCGGGCGACATCAACCCGCTGCCAGATCCCCTGCCCAACGGCTTTCCCTTCCAGCCCAAGCAGCACGAGCAGATCGCCCAGCGCAATGTCACCGTGGTGCTGGCGGCACGGCGCGCGCAATTGCTGTCCATCGCGGTGGCGGCCCTGCCCCGCGAAATGAAAAAAGTGGAACTGCAGATTGAGCAGGGCGGCGAGCTGCCGCAGCGCCTGCTGGCCACCCTCGGGCTCGAGCGATGGCAGCCGGCCAGGGACGCCCACCTGATAGCGGGACTGGCGCGCACGCCCCACTGCAATGGCGATGCGCCCGGCGAGCAAACGCTGGCGCTGGAAGTGCCACGCGGCCAGGCGCAGGCCGTGTACCTCAGTCTGCGCGCCGAAGCCTTGCCGCCACGCCAATATGCGCTGCTGCGCGTACTGGAAACGCGCGATGGCAAGGTCATGGGCGGCCTCACGTATGTCGTCACCGATCTGGAGAAAGAACAAGCTCAAGAGCAGGCGCAAGAACAGCACAGCCCCGAGGAGCAAGCATCATGAGCGACACCCCCCTGCAGGTGCTGACGCGGCCGTTCGCGATCGAGCCCGTCACCAATATCATGCTGCCCGATGGCATCTTCGACAATGCCATCTATGGCTTGCGCATCGCCGCCCACGTCACCAATATGTCCAGCAGCGCCCTGAACAACGTCACGGTGTACCTGGAAAGCGTGGGCGATCCTGGCATCGTGCCCGTGGCGCGCACCTTTTTCTTTGCCAGCATTCCCGCTGGCGCGGCCATGCTGGTCATGTGGGATGCCGACTTCCAGCACGCCACGCCCGGCAAGCGCCTGGTCAGCTTTGTCGCCAAGGCGGACGGCTACACGCCGCACCGCTCGATCCAGCAAATCTTCGTCTCGCAGACGCGCTTCGACAGCGCCACCAACACCTATACGTGCACGGTCGAGGAAGGCACCCTGGAACTGTCCAAGCCGCAGGGTCATCTGCCCGGCAAGCGCTGGGGCGCCACGGGCACGGACGGCAAAGGTGGGCAAAATGCGTGCCGCTGCCCGCCCGGCCTGGGGCCGATCGTGCCGACCGGCATGACCCTCGTCTGGACGCCGAATCCCGCCTACGCGGGCACGCATGGCGAGCTGCCATTTTCCGACCCGTGGTGGAAGATCCTCGCCATCATCATCGCCATCATCGCCGCACTGGTGGCCATCATTTCTGCCGCACTCGGTTCCGGCAAGGCCAGCTTCAGCGTGGGCGGCACGTTCGAGGAGACCGATCCCAGCGTCGATTGCTGCTCGCTCGAAGGGGCCGGCTCGGGCCAGCCCGAATTCACGGTGGCGGGCGTGGCCTCGGCCATCGCCTCGGGCGCCATCGCCGTCGCCTGCTCCGATATCGCGGACCCGTTCTGGCGTGGCCAGGAAGCAACACCGCCGGCCGCTGGCGAACTGACCCTGGCCGAGCGCGTGGTGGCAAAATGGGTCTTGCCGGAAGCGCCGAACGCGGGCTTGCCCTACAAGGCCGACATCAGCTGGGAGTATCAACGTTTCACCACGGGCGCCACCTACCAGCATGCCGTCACCGAAACGCAAGTCAACATCCATGTGGCGGGGCCCGTGGAAACGGATACGCCCGCCGTCGTGCAAGCCTATGAACCGCTGTGGCTACGCGCCAGCTTCAAGCGCGACAATGGCAGCGTCTTCCGCGGCACGGAGCTGTACGCGTTCGCACTGTTCCAGGCGCCGCAAGGCCTGTACTTTGTGGTATCGCTGACCGACGACGGCCTGGGATTCGACCCGGGCGCCAACGACGGCGTCTACGCAGGCAGCCTGGACTTGAAGCGGGCTCACCGCACCTTGCTGCAATATGATCAAAAGGTCTACGGCACCTGGAGAGTCTTTGTCTTCGCCCAGGACGTCAACCTGACCAAGCCCGGCACGCCGCCGGAAATCGCCGCCCAGCACATCGGCGGCATGTTCATCGCCAGCGCCATCGAAATCACCTTCGACGACACCCTGCCCTGCCCGCTCAAGGCGCAGGCGAATATCGTCGTGGTGTGATGGGGATCGTGAGCGAGGTCAGGCGTAGGTCGCGCAGGTCGGATTAGCGGGGCCGCCGAGGCGGGGCAAAGCCGCGCGTAATCCGACAACATCGTTGGCTCCCGTATGCACACCAGGAGTGGCTGAGAAAATGCTCAGGGCTAGGCGCCGCCCCGAAGACAGTACTTCAGTACGGCGAGGGGCAGGCAACAACGCCATGGGCGTTCTATCAACCGCTCCTACACCTTGACGCTTTCGGGCTTGGCGATCAGCGTGCGCGGAATGATATCCGTTGCCGGGCAAGACTCCATCGCATCCGAATACGCGAGCCAGCGTTGCAGGCTTTCCATGCGGCGAATGGTGATGCCCTTGCCATTGATATAGCCGATCTGCTCGAAATTGACGGGGCTGGTGGTCAGCTTCGATACGGTGGGCGCATTGTCGACCAGGCGGTCGTAGGCCTTGCGCGCCTTGTGCTCCCACTTCGCCAGCACGGGGTCGTCAAAACGGTTGCTTTCAAAATACACGGTGATGGTGCGGTCGTGGTTGGCAAAGCCGACGATGGCCGCACCCTTGCGTATGGTCAACAGGACATCTTCCTTGACGCCCGTGACGGGAACGAAGACGGCGGCACGCCCATCCGTATCCGGCCGTTCCATGGGAATATCTTGTCCGATTATGCTCATCACATCACACTCTTAGTCGTCGCCTGCTGGCTTGTTGTCCCTGCATCACTGAAAGCGTGCCGTGCGCATGCGTGCGTTTGCCGCTGCGCCAGGCCGCTTCCAGGCTCGCTGCCCTACCCTGCCATACCACTACTCAAATAATACATTGCCGGAAAGCACTACACAAGATAATCAGGGGCACAGCAGCCGCCTGTGCTCCGCCGGATGGGGAATGGTGTGCTCAGCGGCAATCACCTTATAATGCTGCGATTACTTCCCGTCCCCCACCTTCGCACCATGACGCTTCCCGAGAATGACACCAGCCGGCTCGACGCCATCAGCGCCGCCGCCACCGAAGTGGCCGCGCAAAACGTGGCCGACCTGCTGGCCATGGCCATCTGCCACCGCCCGGACGAACCGGCCCTGATCGTCTGCGACAAGCGCAGCTGGCTCAATGTCGTGCTGACGCAAGCGTATCGCCAGGCCTTGCCGGACGCCACCTTCATCGATTTCGACGAGGTCACGCCCGATGCCGTGCTGGCCGCGTTTGCCGAACTGCCCGCCGGCAGCCTCGTCGTGCTGATCCAGTCGACCAGCTTCCGCCTGGAAGCGTTCCGCATCCGCATCGAGCTGTTCAAGCGGGGCCTGAAAGTCATCGAACACGTGCATTTGTCGCGCATGCCCGGCGTGCAGGGGCTGCATTACATCGCTTCGCTGGCCTACGACCCCGCTTATTATCGCGGCGTGGGCCATGCATTGAAGGCGCGCATCGACGGCGCCCGCCACGGCATGGTCGACAGCGGCGGCGAGCGGCTGGTCTTCGCTTCGCCGTTCGAATCGGCCAAGCTCAATATCGGCGACTACAGCGGCATGAACAATATCGGCGGCCAGTTCCCTCTGGGCGAGGTGTTTACGGAAGCGCAGGACCTGGAAGCGGTGAACGGGCGCGTGCGCATCTTCGTCTTTGGCGACACGCACTTCATGGTCAACCGCCCCGACACGCCGATCACGCTGATCATCGAAAAGGGCCGCGTGACGGGCACGGAAAACGCCACGCCCGAATTCCTGGCCATGCTGGAGATCATCCGCGCGCACGAAGGCGACGTGTGGGTGCGCGAACTGGGCTTCGGCATGAACCGCGCCTTTTCGCGCGAGCAGCTGGTCAATGACATCGGCACCTATGAACGCATGTGCGGCATCCACCTGTCGCTGGGCGCCAAGCACGGCGTGTATGCGAAACCGCAGTTCAAGCGCAAGGATGCGCGCTACCACGTCGATATCTTCGCCGTCACCGAAGCCGTATATCTGGACGACGAGCGCGTGTATGCGGATGGCGCGTGGACGCTGGAACCGGTCGCTTTCAGCTAAAAAACCCTGCCGCTGCCAGCTCGCGGTCCCATGGCGGCACGGGCTGGTACTCGGCCACCAGGAAGTCGATCAGCGCGCGCACCTTCGGCGACATTTGCCGGCTGGCCGGATACAGGGCGCTCAAGTGATTCAGCGGCAGCTCCCAGCCAGACAGCACGGGCAGCAGGCTGCCATCGAGCAGATTGCGCCAGGCGAGGAAGGTGGTGCTGTAGACGATGCCCAGTCCCCGCTGCGCCGCCTGGTGCAGCACCAGGCCATTGTTCGCCGTAAAACCCGCCTGCACGCGCACGCTCACCTCCTCGCGCTGCTCCCCTTCTCCACGCTGGAAATGCCAGTTCGTGCCATCCGTCAGGTGGCTGAAATGCAGGCACTGGTGCTTCAGTAACTCTTGCGGCGTCTGCGGCACGCCCCATTGCGCCAGGTAGGCGGGACTGGCGCACAGCACGGCGCGGCACGGCGCCAGCGGGCGCATGGCCAGCGCGCTGCTGTCCGGGATGCCGCCCACGCGTATCGTCAAATCGAAGCCGTGGCGTATCGGGTCGAGCAAGGCATCGTCGACAAACAGCTCGGCCTGCACCTGCGGGTGCAGCAGGCTGAAACGGGCGACAGCGTCGGCCAGCCAGGCGCTGCCGAAACTCGATGGCGCCTGGATGCGCAGCGGCCCGGCCAGCTCCGCCCCCGCACCCGCCTGCGCCACGTGCGCCACCATGCGCGCCGCTTCCTGCGCCTGGCTGACGGTGGCCATGCACGGCGCCAGATAGGCGCGGCCCGCATCCGTCAAACTCACTTCGCGCGTCGAGCGGTGCAGCAGGCGCGCATGCAGGCGTTCTTCCAGCTGCATGATGGTCTTGCTGACCATGGCCCGCGTCAGGCCCAGGCGCTGCCCCGCCAGGGTGAAGCTGCGCTGGCGCGCCACCTCGACAAAGATTTCCATTGCTTTTAGTTGATCCATGTCAAAGATTGTCTTCGCTTTGGCGACAATCTGTCAACCGAGGGGCGATTGTTTGCCGTCCCCGTCCATCCTACAATGGCGCTTTCCATTGACCTCCGGAGCCGCCGCCATGCTGACAATCCTGCAACAAGAACAATACCAACGCGACGGCTACCTCATCCTGCCTGATTTCAAGGGTGCGGATGACATCGCCGCCCTGCGCGCGCGCGCCGAGCAGATTGTCAACGAATTCGATCCCAGCGTCAGCCAGTCCATCTTCACCACGCGCGACCAGGCGAAGAACACCAACGATTATTTTCTCGCCTCCGACAACACCATCCGCTGCTTCTTCGAGGAAGAAGCGTTCGGCGCGGACGGCCAGCTGAAGCAGGCGAAATCGCTGTCGATCAACAAGATCGGTCACGCCATGCATGACCTGGACCCCGTCTTCCGTGCCTTTTCGGCCGACCCGAAACTGGCCGAAGTGGCGCGCGACCTGGGCCTGGCCGATGCGCAGGTGTGGCAATCGATGTACATTTTCAAGCAGCCAGGCATCGGCGGCGAAGTGCGCTGGCACCAGGACGCCACGTATTTCGAGACCACGCCCATCAGCGTGACCACCTTCTGGTTCGCGCTGGAAGACGCGACCCTGGACAACGGCTGCCTGTGGGCCGAACCGGGCGGCCACCGCAGCCCCCTGCGCGAACGCTTCATCCGCAACGGCGACCAGGTACGCGTGGAAAAACTCGATGCCATGCCCTGGCCCGACGACAGCACGGCCGTGCCACTGGAAGTGAAGGCCGGCGCCCTGGTCTGCTTCCACGGCTTGCTGCCCCATTACAGCGCGCCGAACCGCTCGCCCGTCTCGCGCCACGCCTACACTCTGCACGCCACCGATGGCCAGACCGAATACGCGGCCCACAACTGGATCCAGCGCGACGCGTCCTTCCCCGTGCGGGGCTTCGTCTGATGCGCATCGAGGTCTTTGCCGCGCACTGGGGCAATAACGAGCTGCCGCCCGAGGTCTTCATCGACGAGGTAGCGGCGGCCGGCTTCGACGGCATCGAAATGTCGCTGCCGCTGGACGCCGCCCTGCGCGAGGAGTGGACGGACCGCATCGCGCAAGCGGGACTGCAGCTGATCGCCGCGCAGTGGGAAACCGTGTTCCACAGCGACTTCGATCTGCACCGCGCCGCCCTGGCGGAACTGCTGGAAAACGCCTGCCTGGCGCGCCCCGTGCTGGTCAACACGCACACGGGCAAGGATTACTATACGCCGACGCAGAACGCAGAGCTGCTCGACCTGGCCGCCGCCATCTCGGCCAGACACGGCGTGCCCATCGTGCACGAAATCCACCGCAGCCGCTTTTCCGGCCATCCAATGCTGCTGCTGCCCTACCTGGCGCAGTACCCGGATTTGCCCTTGACGGCCGACCTGTCGCACTGGTGCTGCGCCTGCGAATCCCTGCTCGATGACCAGCCGCAGACCCTGGCGCAGGTGCTGCCGCTGGTGCGCCACGTGCATGCGCGCGTGGGCCATGCGCAGGGACCGCAGGTAGCCGACTTCCGAGCGCCGGAAGCCAAGCCTGCGCTCGACGCCCACCTGGCCTGGTGGGATGCCATCGTCGCCCTGCGCCGCGCGGCCGGCGCCGAGCGCATGACGTTCACGCCCGAATTCGGCCCTGCGCCGTACACGCAAACCCTGCCCTGGACGCAGCAGCCCGTGACGGATGCCTGGGAACAGAACGTCGCCATGCTCGATTTGCTGCGCGCGCGGTACGCGCGCTAAACGCGTGCGCCGGACGAACGATGACGGAAGAAACCATGCGATTCGTTGCAATTGATCAACATCGTAGTGAATACCCCTACCCCATCACCTTCACAAGGGGAACGCTGCTTATCATAGGCGATAGGTATGAAGGCGATGAAGGTTGGAATAATTGGTATTTCTGTACGACACCGGCTCATCCCGGAGGCTGGGTTCCAGAACAGCTCATAGAACGCAGCATGCATCCTGGCCATGGTGTAGCGAAAGAGGACTATACGGCCAAAGAGCTTGATGTCAATGTAGGGGACGAATTTCAAGCGATAAAATTCTTGAATGGTTGGCTATGGTGCCAACGACTCTCCGACAATGACATTGGCTGGGTGCCGATGAGCACTCTTCAAAGCATCAAATAAGATGGCTATGTCACCGTCAGATGTGGGAACGCTCCCAGCGTTGCTTTCAATAACGTTTCTGGTGAACGGATGCGCCTGGCGTCGAGTATCCAGCGCCATCCCAGGTAATTCGGCAGGTAGCGCGTCGCCACGCCGTGAAAGGGACGCAGCCATTGCCGCAGGCGGCTGTGATAGGCATTGACGTTCTGCACGTGGGCGGCGCCCTGCACACGGATACCGGCGCGCAAGTTGACGGCCTGGTGGCTGATCCATTCGGCTGCCTGCATGATCTGCTCCCTGTGTGGTGAGTATGCAGAGTCAGACAGCACTGCCAAGGAAAGATTCCGGCCTTTCCCCTATTTGCCGAGGACAGAGCCAATAAGATAGCCAGCCTGCTTTGCGCCGTGAGGGCCAAGGAATTTCGAGATCACGAATCCGCACAAGGGAAATGTCGGCGCTTCTGACCTGGCCCCAGCAATCCGGTGCCGCCCGCATCCTGGCTTGCGCGCATTTGCTCGCATTTGCTATTAGGTAGCGCACTATATATACTGTGCCCATGGATACCACCACCGCCCCCACCCCCTTGCACCAGGTGCCGCGCCTGGACAGCCAGCTGTGCTTTGCGCTGTACTCGACCTCGCTTGCCATGAACAAGCTGTACCGCAAGCTCCTGCGCAAACTCGGCCTGACCTATTCGCAATACCTGGTGATGATGGTGCTGTGGGAACGCGACGGCCTGACGGTGTCGGAAGTGGGCGAGCGCCTGTTCCTCGACTCGGCCACCCTGACACCCTTGCTCAAGCGCATGGAGCAGTCGGGCCTGCTGACGCGCACGCGCGCCGCCAGCGACGAGCGCCAGGTCATCATTTCCCTCACGCAGCAAGGCGACCAGCTGCGCCACGAGGCGGCCCTGTTGCCCGAAGCCATACTGACGGCCAGCCACTGCAGCGTGGAACAAGTTGTGGACATGAAACAACAGCTGAACCAGTTGCGCGACAGCCTGATGAAAAGTGAGTAAACGCGACGCTTTTCCGAGCAAAATCAGGCAAAGCATCCCCCTGGCAGCGCCAGGAAAAAGCTGGCGCACAATCCGCCTTTCTTTATTACAAATCGATACATGGCTGGCCTCACCCTGCGTATAGAATAGTTGCCACTATTTCCTTACAACAACATCAGGGTGGATATGCGCTTATCTTTCAGCTCCGTAGCCTCGTTGGCTCTCTGCTTTACCGTGTCAACCTACGCTGCCGAACCATTCGACGACAAGTTCCGCCAGCTCGAAGAAGTGCTGCCCACCCCGAATACCTACCGCACCGCCTCCGGCGCGCCGGGCCACGCCTACTGGCAGCAGCGCGCCGATTACACGCTCCGCGCCACCCTGGACGAAGCCAAACGCGAGATCGCCGGCAGCGGCAGCATCACCTACCATAACCAGTCGCCCGACACCCTCGGTTACCTGTGGGTGCAACTGGACCAGAATATCTACAAACCCGATTCCGACGCGCGCCGCATGACCACGGCGCCCTCGCGCCAGGCGTGGGCCAGGACGGCGGGTGAAGACACCATGAAATTCGAAGGCTTGCGCGGCATCCTGGCGCGCGGCGACTTCCAGGGCGGCTTCCATATCCGCGCCTTGAAAGGGGCGGATGGCCAACCCCTGAAGTACGTTATCAACCGCACGATGATGCGCATCGACCTGCCGCAGCCCTTGAAACCGGGCCAGGACTTCGTCTTCCAGATCGACTGGGATTACCGCATCAACGAACAGAAGGTGCTGGGCGGGCGCGCCGGCTATGAAGTCTTCGACGACAAGAACGCCCTGTTCGAAGTGGCGCAATGGTTCCCGCGCATGGCGGCCTACTACGACGCGGCCGGCTGGCAGCACAAGCAGTTCCTCGGCTCCGGCGAATTCACGCTGGAGTTTGGCGACTACGACGTGCAGCTGACCGTCCCCGCCGACCATATCGTCGCCGCCACGGGCGAGCTGCAAAATCCGCAGGAGGTGCTCTCGTCCGCGCAGCGCGAACGCCTGGCAAAGGCCCGCGGCAGCGACAAGCCCGTCGTCATCGTCACGCAAAAAGAAGCCGAGGCGGCCGAAAAATCCGTCAGCCGCGCGCAAAAGACGTGGCACTTCAAGGCGGCCAACGTGCGCGACTTCGCCTGGGCTTCGAGCCGCAAGTTCATCTGGGATGCGCAGGGCTACAAGAAGGGCGGCAGCGATGTGATGGCCATGTCCTACTATCCGAAAGAGGGCAATCCCCTGTGGGAAAAGTACAGCACGCAAGCCATCGTGCACACGATCGAACAGTACAACAAGTACAGCATCGATTATCCGTACCCGACGGCCATCTCCGTCAACGGCCCCGTGGGCGGCATGGAGTATCCGATGATCTCGTTCAACGGCCCGCGCCCCGTGAAGGACAAGAAGACGGGCGAGCTGACGTATTCGAAGCGCACCAAGTATGGACTGATCGGCGTGATCATCCACGAGGTGGGCCACAACTACTACCCGATGATCATCAACTCGGACGAGCGCCAGTGGACGTGGATGGACGAAGGCCTCAACACCTTCGTGCAATACCTGGCACAGCAGGCGTGGGAAGAGAACTACCCGGCTTCGCGCGGCGAGCCGCGCGAGATCGTCGACTACATGCGTTCGCGCGACCAGGTGCCGATCATGACCAATTCCGAATCCCTGCTGCAGTTCGGCAACAACGCCTATGCCAAGCCGGCGGCGGGCCTGAACATCCTGCGCGAGACCATCCTCGGACGCGAGCTGTTCGACTACGCGTTCAAGGAATATGCGCAGCGCTGGAAGTTCAAGCGCCCCACGCCCGCCGACTTTTTCCGCACCATGGAAGACGCCTCGGGCACGGACCTGGACTGGTTCTGGCGCGGCTGGTTCTATACTAGCGACCCGGTCGACATCAGTATCGACGGCATCAGCGAATACGGCGTCAGTTCGAAGAATCCCGAAACGGAAAAAGCGTGGAAAAAGGCGCAAAAGGACGCCCAGCCGGAATCCGTCACGAGCCGCGCCAACAAGGGCATGCCGCGCCGTGTCGACGCGCATCCGGAGCTGAAGGATTTCTACAACCAGCACGACGATTTCACGGTGACCAACAGGGACCGCAACGCCTATGCCGAAGCGCTGGCCGCTCTGGAACCGTGGGAAAAGGACTTGCTGAAACAGGGCAAGTACCTGTACTTGGTCGACCTGTCGAACGTGGGCGGCATGGTCATGCCCCTGATACTCGAGATCGAACTGAAAAGCGGCAAGAAGTACGTCGAGCGCGTGCCGGCCGAAGTGTGGCGCTACTCGCCGAAGAAAATCACCAAGGTCGTCATCACCGATGAACCGATGGTGGGCCTGGTGCAGGACCCGTACTGGGAAACGGCCGATATCGACACCAGCAACAATAGCTGGCCGCGACAAATCACGCCATCGCGCCTGGAACTGTTCAAGAGCGAAAAATCGCCCAAGGATAACCTGATGCGCGACTTTCATACGCCGTTGAAAGGCAAGAATGGCGGCTCGGCCAAGGGCGACGAGGCATGAAGCGCTGGCGCGCTCTGGCCGCCGTCCTGCTGGCCTGCGCCAGCATGGCGGCGGGCGCCCACAATTTCCACATGGGCATCGCCGACATCAGCTATAACGCGGCCAGCGGCAGCACGGAAGTGGTGCACACCTACACGGGCCACGATGTCGAGGCGCTGCTGACAAACCTGTACCAGCGCCAGTTCGACCTGGGCCAGGAAGACAGTGAAGCGGCGCTGCGCCGCTATGTCGAAAAACAGTTTTATCTCGTGGGGCCGGATGGCCAGCGCCTGCGCCTGAACTGGGTCGGCATGAAGGTCAACGCCGACAACGTGGTGATCTTCCAGGAGATCGAAGGCACGCGCCTGGCCCCCGCCACGCGCATCCACAATCAGCTGCTGACCGACTTCCTGCCCAGCCAGCGCAATACCCTCAACGTGCAGGACAGCGGCAGCATCCAGACGCTGATGTTCGACCGCCAGACCACGGAACTGCCGATCCGCTAAGCCCTGCCACATCCATACGCCCATGACGCCACGCTCTCTTCCCCTCCTCCTCGCCGCCCTGTTTTCACCTGCCGCCGTCCACGCCGACGACATCTTCCAGCGCGTGCTGGTCGACGGTTCGCGCCTGAACCAGCTGGGCGTGGCCGATTCGGCCAACGCAGGCAGCGTCACGCAAAAGCAGCTCGACGCGCGCACCAGCTACCGGCCCGGCGAATTGCTCGAAGCCGTGCCAGGGCTGATCGTCAGCCAGCATAGCGGCGAGGGCAAGGCCAACCAGTTCTACCTGCGCGGCTTCAACCTCGATCACGGCACGGACCTGCGCACCACCGTCGACGAGATGCCCGTCAACCAGCGCAGTCACGGCCACGGCCAGGGCTGGACGGACCTGAACTTTTTGATCCCCGAACTGGCCATGCGTCTCGACTACAAAAAAGGGCCGTATTCGGCGGAGCAGGGCGATTTCTCCTCGGCCGGCGCGGCATCCATCGTCTACGCGAATCGCCTGACGCAAGGCATCGCCAGCGTGGGCATCGGGCAAAACGGCTTTCGCCGCGCCCTGCTGGCCGATACACTCGATGCGGGCGACGGCAGCCTGCTGTATGCGCTCGAAGCGCAGCACAACGATGGCCCATTCACGCAGCCGGACCGCTACCGCAAGCTCAATGGCGTGCTGCGCTACAGTGTAGGCTATGCCAACAACGGCTACAGCGTCACGGCCATGGCGTATGACGCCAGCTGGAACGCCACCGACCAGATTCCGCTGCGCGCCGTGCAGGACGGTACCTTGGGCCGCTTCGACGCCATCGATGCCAGCGACGGCGGCAAGGCGCAGCGCTACAGCCTGTCGGGCGCCTGGCGCCAGACGACGGACGACGTGTCGTCCAGGGTCAGCGCGTATGTGATCGCCAACCGCCTGGCCCTGTTCTCGAATTTTACGTATGCGATGGACAATCCCGGCAACGGCGACCAGTTCGCCCAGCCCGACCGGCGCGTGACATCCGGCCTGAACGCCAGCCATACCTGGCACCGCCACACGGACAGGGGCAGCAGCGACACCACCATCGGCGTGCAGTTGCAGAACGACAATATCCACAATGGCCTGTACAACACGCGGCAGCGGCAGATCGTATCGACCACGCGGCAAGACCATATCGTCGAATCGAGCATCGGCGTGTATGGCGAAAACAGCACGCGCTGGTCGCGGTCGCTGCGCACCGTGGCCGGCCTGCGCGCGGACGCCTACCGCTTCGACGTGCGCAGCGACCGGCCGGAAAATTCAGGCACGGCCAGCGACCATTTGTTCAGCCCCAGCCTGAGCGTGATCGCCGGGCCGTGGCGCGACACGGAAGCGTATTTCAACATCGGCAATGGTTTTCACAGCAACGACGCGCGCGGCACGACGATCACGTTCGATCCGAAGTCGGGCGAAGCGGCCGACAAGGTCACGCCTCTGGCCCGCTCGCGTGGACTGGAACTGGGCTTGCGCAGCGCCGCCATCGCCGGCCTGCAAACCTCGCTGTCGCTGTACCGCCTGGATTTCGATTCCGAACTGCTGTTCATCGGCGACGCCGGCGCCACCGAGGCGGGCCGCCCCAGCCGCCGCTACGGCATCGAGTTTTCCAGCTACTACAAGGCGGCCAGCTGGCTGTCGCTGGACCTGGACCTGGCGTATGCGCGCGCTCGCTCGCGCGGCAGCGACCCGGCGGGCGACTTCATCCCCGGCGCCATCGAAGGCGTGGCCCAGCTGGCCATGACGGTGACGCCGCCAGGGCCGTGGTCGGGCTCCTTGCGCCTGCGCTACTTCGGTCCGCGCCCGCTGATCGAAGACAACAGCGTGCGCTCCGCGGCCAGCGTGGGCCTGAACGGGCGCCTCGCCTACCAGATCGACAAGACCTTGCGCGTGGAGGTCGAAGGCTACAACCTGGCCAACCGGCGCGACTCGGCCATCGATTACTACTATGCCTCGCGCCTGCCCGGAGAGGCGCAGCCCGTCGACGATATCCACTTCCATCCAGTGGAATCGCGCTCGCTGCGCCTGACCCTGGTAAAGAATTTTTAACGCAACAAGAATAATTCCTGTCGGAGCTAGCACAAGAATTGCCGCGAAGTCGTAGAATGCCAGGCTGGATAAACTGAGACAGGCCGGATTCCGGCCCGCACCGCCATGAGCACTTCCGCACCGATCTTTACCGACCCGTCCCACGTCAAGGACGCCTTGCGCGATGACGGCTATGCCGTCCTGCGCCCGCAGGACGTGGCCGCGCTGGCCGGCTGCCCGCTGGCCGCGCTGCGCGCGCTGGAACCGAGCTGGAACACGCTGGCGCTGGACAATTACCTGAAGGATGGCGGCCGCTATCGCCGCCGGCGCCACTCGTGCTTCGTGCAGGATGGCGAGCGCCTGACGCAGACGGCGCACCGTCCGCACTGGCAACCGGTGGAATACAACGCCCTGCACGGCGGCATGCACCGCCTGTTCGAACCGGTCGAAGCGGCTATCGTCGCCCAGCCAGCCTGGCAACAGCTGATCCGCGCACTGGGCGACGCCTGCTCGCAGGTCAGGGGCAGCCAGCCGTGGTTCATCGAGGCGCACCAGTTCCGCATCGATACGACCGACGGCATCGGCCGCCCCACGCCGGAAGGCGCGCACCGCGACGGCGTCGATTTCGTCGCCGTGCTGCTGATCGGACGCGAACAGGTCAAGGGCGGCGAGACGCGCATCTTCGAAGCCAATGGCCCCAACGGCAAGCGCTTTACCCTGACCGAACCGTGGTCGCTGCTGCTGCTCGACGATGCGGCGGTGATCCACGAATCGACGCCGATCCAGCCCATCGGCGAACATGGCCACCGCGACACGCTCGTGCTGACCTATCGCGCGGGCCAGTTCCAGGGCGAAAACTGACAGGCGGCCACAGCATTTCTTGTGGCCAAAATAGTTACTTGGAAGTTACTTTTGCAGACCTAAATCCGATATAGTCACAGGATGTCGATCTTGCGCGCTCACCGCGCCCAGCATCACCACACTGAAATCCTAGGAGAGGTCTGTGGACTCCAACAATCAAATCAAGCCTGACGAAATCGAGATCCTGATCGTCGAGGACAGCCCGACCCAGGCGGAGCGCTTGCGCCGCCTGATCCAGTCGCTGCACTACAATGCGCGCGTGGCGGCGAATGGCCAGCTGGCCCTGGCCGCCATCCGCGAGCGCAAGCCGCACCTGGTGCTGTCCGATATCGTCATGCCTGAAATGAATGGCTACGACCTGTGCCGCGCCATCAAGTCCGATCCGACCCTGCGCGACATTCCCGTGATCCTCGTCACCTCGCTCAACGATCCGAAGGACATCATCCGCGGCATCGAGTGCGGCGCCGACAATTTCATCCGCAAGCCCTACGCGGAAGACTACCTGCTCAACCGCATCAGCCACATGCTGATGAACCAGAAGCTGCGCAAGAACCAGAACGTGGAAATCGGCATCGCCCTGTACCTGGGCGACCAGAAGCATTTTATCAATGCGGAGCGCCAGCAAATCCTCGACCTGCTGATCTCCACGTATGAACAGGCGGTGCAGGTCAACGGCGAACTGCAAGCGCGCGAGCGCCAGGTTATCGAGCTGAACATGCGCCTGGCGCACCATGCGGCCGAACTGGAAACCATCAACCGCGAAATCGCCCTGAAAAACCTGGAACTGGCCGAAGCGAGCCGCATGAAGTCCGCCTTCATCGCCAACATGTCGCATGAACTGCGCACGCCACTGAACGCCATCATCGGCTTCACGGGCGCGCTGCTGATGAAACTGCCCGGCCCCCTGACGTCGGACCAGGACAAGCAACTCAATACCATCCGCGCCAGCGCGCGCCATCTGCTCTCGCTGATCAACGACATCCTCGACGTGGCCAAGATCGAGGCGGGCAAGCTGACCCTGTCGATCGAGCCCGTGCACTGCCAGGAGCTGATGGCCGACGTGGCCGACACCCTGCGCCCGCTGGCCCAGCAAAAAGGCCTGGTGCTGGAAATGGCGCTGGGAGAAGCGGGCCAGCCGCCCGCCATCATCGACACGGACCGCCGCGCGCTGACGCAAATCCTCATCAACCTGCTCAATAACGCCATCAAGTTCACGGAACAGGGCACGGTGCGCATCAGCCTGTCCCAGCGCGACGAAGACGGCGTGCTGGTGACGGAAATGAGCATCGCCGACAGCGGCGCCGGCATCAAGGAAGAAGACCAGGCCAAGCTGTTCCAGGCCTTCTCGCAGCTCGATTCCACCTCCACGCGCCACGTCGAAGGCGCGGGTCTGGGCCTGTACCTGTGCCAGAACCTGGCCAGCGCCATCGGCGGCGCCCTGTTCTTCAACAGCGACTACGGTTCCGGCAGCACGTTTACGCTGGCCCTGCGCAGCAAGGCCTGACTTTCTGTGCGCCGCAGCATGGAATGCTGATTTTTTGCCATCCAAGAGAGACCAGTACCGTAGTTCTACGGTATTGCACCGCACCATTTTCAGCGCTATAGTGGAACTGTCTCCTCCAATTCGTTCTCCGAACATTGGATTGCGCCCGCGAATACAACCGCGGGCTTTTTTTTGCCTGCGTTTTCCACGCATCTTCATCTTTTCTTAACTAAATCGACCGGTTTAGTTATATCAATCGTTTGAGATATATGATTAAATCTCCGGCATGATTGAAAAAAACGCCACCCCCACTTCCCATGCCGACGACGGGCGCAAGCCCCGTTCCGACGGCGAGCAGTCGCGCGAGCGGCTGCTGCATAGCGCCATCCGCCTGTTTGCCGAGCAGGGCTACGCCAAGACGTCGACGCGCGAACTGGCGCAGGCGGCCGGCACCAACGCGGCCGCCATCAGCTATTATTTTGGCGACAAGGCGGGCCTGTACCGCGCCGCCTTCTCCCATCAACTATCGAATCCCCAAGACAATATCGCCCTGTACGAGCAACCCCATTTCACCCTGCGCCAAAGTCTGGAAGGCTTTTATGCGCAATTGCTCGCCCCCATGCAGCAGGGAGAAATCGCGCGCGACTGCATGCGCCTGTGGTGCCGCGAGATGCTCGAACCGACGGGCCTGTGGGCGCGCGAGGTCGACCAGAACATCCGTGCCGAACACGAGGCGCTCACGCGCGTGCTGGCACGCCACCTGGGCGCGCCCGACGACAGCGACGACATGCACCGCCTGGCCTTTTCCATCGCCTCGCTGGCCCTGCAGCACATGGTGGGCGCCGAGGTGCTGCACACCTTGCGCCCGCAACTGATGGAAACGCCGCACGCCATCGATACCTGGCTGGCGCGCATGACCGACTACGCGCTGGCCATGGCCGACGTGGAGCGCCGGCGCCTGGCCCTTCCCCCCTCTCCCCCCACCGCTCAACGACAAGCAGAAGGACCAGCATGACGACTATTCAATGCACCGTTCAACGCGTCCTGGCCGCCAGCATCGTGCTGGCGCTGGGCGGTTGCGCCCTGCAGGGGCCACCCGCAACGGTGGCCGCCGGCACGCCCGCGCAGTGGCAGGCGCCGCTGCCGCATAACGGCAAGCTGACGGACCTGTCCACCTGGTGGCAAGGCCAGGGCGACAGTCTGCTGGTGGAACTGATCACCGATGCGCAACAGGTCAGCCCGACCATCGCCGCCGCCGGCACGCGCATCGCGCAGGCGCGCGCCGACAGCATCGGCAGCGGCGCCGCGCTGGCGCCCAAGCTCGACGCGACGGGCAGCGTGGTGCGCACCAGCCAGCAATCGGCCCAGCCCAGCGGCACCACCTCGCAGGCCGCGCTGCAGGCGTCGTGGGAAATCGACGTCTTCGGCGCCAACCGCGCCACGCGCGATGCGGCGCAGGAGCGCTACGACAGCGCCCGCGCGCTCTGGCATGAGGCCCGCGTTTCGGTCGCCGCCGAAGTGGCGAACCAGTACTACGCCTTGCGCACCTGCCAGCAATTGCAGGCCGTGTCCGAGCAGGACGCCGTCTCGCGCCGCGACTCGGCACGCCTGACGGAATTGAGCGCCGGCGCCGGCTTCCAGCCGCCCGCCAACGCCGCGCTGGCCCGCGCCAGCGCCGCCGAAGGCGCCAGCCGCGCCATCGAACAGCGGGCCGCCTGCGACGTGAATGTCAAGGCGCTGGTGGCCCTGTCGGCCATGCCGGAAGCGTCGCTGCGCCAGAAGCTGGCGGCCAGCCCGGCGGTCCTGCCATCGCCCGTGGCGATTGCGCAACTGCCGGCGCAAACCCTGGGCCAGCGTCCCGACATCTACAGCGCCGAACGCGAAGTGGCGGCGGCCAGCTTCGAAGTGCGCGGCGCGCAGGCGCAGCGCTATCCCCGCCTGAGCCTGGCCGGCTCCATCGGCAAGGGCAATATCCGCGCTGGCGGCAGCAGCATCACGGCCAGCACCTGGAGCATCGGCCCGCTGGCCGTCAGCCTGCCCATCTTCGACGGCGGCACCCGCCGCGCCCAGGTCGATGCCGCCACCGCGCGCTACGACGAGGCGGTGGTGAAATACCGCGCCGGCGTGCGCCAGGCCGTGCGCGAAGTGGAAGAAGCGCTGGTCAACCTGGCCAGCACGGACGAGCGCAGCAGCTACGCCAAGACGGCCCTGGAAGGCTACCGCGTGTCGTTCGTCGCCACCGAGGACCGCTACAAGAACGGCCTGGCCAGCCTGATCGAACTGGAAGACGCGCGCCGCACGCGCCTGGCCGCCGAAAACACGGTGGTGAACCTCGAGCGCGAACGCAGCGCCGCCTGGGTGGCACTGTACCGCGCCGCCGGCGGCGGCTGGAACAGCAGCGCCATCGCCAACAACGCACCTTGACGGATACGACAACATGAAAAAACAGACCTTGAAACCGATGGCTCTCGCCCTGGCCGCCCTTTGCGTGATGCTGGGCGCCGGCGTTACCCTGTACTCCCCGTCCTCCACGGCGGCCGACGAGGCCAAAGATAAAAAAGCGGCGCAAAAGCCGGCCCTCACCGTCACCACGGCCAAGCCGCAAACGGCCAGCCTGCCCATCAAGCTGAAGGCCAACGGCAACGTGGCCGCCTGGCAGGAAGCCGTCATCGGCAGCGAATCGAACGGCTTGCGCCTGACGGACGTGCGCGTGAACGTCGGTGACGTGGTGCGCGCCGGCCAGGTGCTGGCCGTATTCTCGAACGACACGGTGAATGCCGACGTGGCGCAGGCCAAGGCCGCCGTGCTGGAAGCGGAAGCGAATGCGGCGGAAGCGGTGGCTAACGCGCAGCGCGCCCGCTCGCTGCAAAGCACGGGCGCCATCAGCGCGCAGCAGATCAGCCAGTACCTGACGGCAGAACAGACGGCCAACGCGCGCATCGCATCCGCCAAGGCGCAGCTGGCGTCGCAGCAGCTGCGCCTGAAATACACGCAGGTGGTGGCGCCCGACAGCGGCATCATTTCCTCGCGCTCGGCTACCGTCGGGTCGGTGGTGGGCGCCGGCACGGAATTGTTCCGCATGATCCGCCAGGGCCGCCTCGAATGGCGCGCCGAAGTGACGGCCACCGAGCTTATGAGCCTGAAACCGGGCACCCTGGCGCAGGTCAAGGCGGCCAATGGCAGCGTTTTGACGGGCAAGGTGCGCATGATCGCCCCTACCGTCGATCCGCAGACGCGTTACGCCCTCGTGTACGTGGACCTGCCGGCCAGCACCGGCAACAATGCGCCGTTCAAGGCAGGCATGTACGCCAGCGGCGAATTCGAACTGGGCACCTCGGGCGCGCTGACGGTGCCGCAGCAGGCGATTGCCGTGCGCGACGGCTTCAGTTATGTCTTCCGCCTCAATGCCGACCAGCGGGTCAGCCAGATCAAGGTGCAGGCAGGTCGGCGCCTGAGCGACCGCATTGAAATCCTCGGCGGCATCACGGCCGACACGACGATTGTCGTCAGCGGCGCCGGCTTCCTCAATGACGGAGATTTGGTCCGCAATGTGAAGAACCCGGTTCAGACGCCGGTGGCAGCAGCGGCAGCGAAAAAGTAAGGAAAGCCATGAATTTTTCCTCCCTCTCGATCAAGAATCCGATCCCGGCCATCATGCTGTTCGTGCTGCTGACCCTGGCCGGTCTGCTGGCCTACAAGGCCAATCCGGTGCAGGATTTCCCCGACATCGAACTGCCCATCGTCACCGTCAGCGCGGTGCTGCCCGGCGCCGCGCCGGCCCAGCTGGAAACGGAAGTGGCGCGCAAGATCGAAGACTCCGTCGCCACCCTGCAAGGCGTGAAAAACATCTACACCAAGGTGCTCGATGGCGTCGTCACGGTGACCGTCGAATTCATCCTGGAAAAGCAGATCGCCGAAGCCGTCAACGATGTGCGCGACGCCGTCGCGCGGGTCAAGGCGGACATGCCGGCCGAGCTGCGCGACCCCACCGTCACCAAGGCTTCCACGGCAGGGCGCGTGGTGCTGACCTTTATCGCCACGGCGAAAGGGGGCGTCGACAATCCGCTCGACTCTCCCGACCTGTCCTGGTTCGTCGACAACACGGTGGCCAAGCGCCTCCTGACGGTGCCAGGCGTGGGCGCCGTCACCCGCGTCGGTGGCGTCTACCGCGAGATCCAGGTGGAACTCGACGAAGCGCGCATGGCGGCATTGAAGGTGTCGGCCCTCGACGTCTCGCGCCAGCTGCGCCTGGTGCAGCGCGAAGCGCCTGGCGGGCGGGGCGACGTCAGCGGCGCCGAGCAGTCGGTGCGCACCATCGCCACCGTGAAAACGGCCGATGAACTGTCGCGCGTGGAAGTGCCGCTGCCGGACGGCCGCCATGTGCGCCTGGACCAGGTGGCCACGGTGCGCGACACCATCGCCGAACCGCGCGCACTGGCCGAGCAGGATGGCAAGACCGTCGTCGCCTTTGAAGTGTTCCGCACCAAGGGCGCCAGCGAAGTGGCCGTCGCCAAGGGCGCGCGCGACGCCATCGCCGACCTGCAGAAGGAAAACCCGAACGTGGTGCTGCAGCAGTCGATCGACAATGCCTTCCCCGTCGAGGAAAACTTCGACGGCTCGATGGAGCTGCTGTACGAAGGCGCGCTGCTGGCCGTGCTGGTGGTGTGGTGGTTCCTGCGCGACTGGCGCGCCACCCTGGTGGCCGCCGCTGCCCTGCCCCTGTCGGTGATGCCGGCGTTCCTCGGCATCTACTGGTTCGGCTACACGCTCAATACCGTCACCCTGCTGTCGCTGGCCCTGGTCGTCGGCGTGCTGGTCGACGACGCCATCGTGGAAATCGAAAACATCGAGCGCCATCTGCGCATGGGCAAGTCGCCCATGCAAGCGGCCATGGAAGCGGCCGACGAAATCGGCATGGCGGTGATCGCCACCACCTTCGCGCTGGTGGCCGTGTTCCTGCCGACGGCCTTCATGAGCGGCATTCCCGGCCTGTTCTTCAAGCAGTTCGGCTGGACGGCCGTGCTGGCCGTGCTGGCCTCGCTGGTGGTGGCGCGCCTGCTCACGCCGATGATGGCGGCCTACATCCTGAAACCGCTGCCGCACAAGAAAGAACAGGATGGCTGGCTGATGACGCGCTACCTGCACGTGATGCGCTGGTGCCTGAACCACCGCGGCATCACGGCCATCGCCGCGGCCCTGTTCTTTGTCGGCGCCATCGCGCTGGTGCCGCTGCTGCCGACGGGCTTCGTGCCGGCCGCCGACCGCGCGCAGACGCAGATCAACCTGGAACTGCCGCCCGGCTCCACCCTGGCCGAAACGCAAGCCGTGGCAGCCCTGGCGCGCGATGCGGCCATGCAAACGCCGGGCATCCAGGGCGTCTTCAGTTCGATTGGCGGCGGCTCCAGCGGCGACGCCTTCGCCCCCGGCGCTGCGGCCGAGGCGCGCCGCGCCGTGCTGACCCTGACCACCGTGCACCGCACGGAGCGCAAGGAATCGATGGCGGACCTGGAAACGCAGCTGCGCCAGAAGCTCGATACGATTCCCGGCGCCCGCTTCACGGTGGGACCGCCCGACACGGGCGTCAAGATGCAACTGGTGCTGCGCTCGGAAGATCCGGTGGCTTTGACGACGGCGGCGCAAAAGGTCGAGCGCGAGCTGCGCGGCCTGAAAGGCATCGGCAACGTCAATTCCAGCGCCTCGCTGGTGCGTCCGGAAATCATCGTGCGTCCCGATTTCGCCAAGGCGGCCGACCTGGGCGTGACGGCGGCAGCCATCGGCGAAACGGTGCGCGTGGCCACGGCCGGCGACTACGATACGGACCTCACCAAAATGAACCTGCCCGAGCGGCAAGTGCCGATCCGCGTCAAGCTGCCCAACAGCGTGCGCGCCGACCTGGCCGCCATCGAGCGCCTGACGGTGCCCGGCAAGAATGGCCCCGTGCGCCTGGCGAACGTGGCCACGGTGACGATGGAAAGCGGCCCGGCGCAGATCGACCGTTTGAACCGCAGCCGCAACGTGACCCTCGACGTGGAGCTCGGTTCGCGCACCCTCGGCGAATTGAACGTGGAAGCGCGCGCCCTGCCGTCGATGAAGAATCTGCCGCCGTCCGTGAAGATCGCCGAACTGGGCGACGCGCAGGAAATGGCCTCGCTGTTCGCCAGCTTCGGCCTGGCCATGCTGATCGGCGTGCTGTGCATCTACTGCGTGCTGGTGCTGCTGTTCAAGGATTTCATGCAGCCGGTGACCATCCTGGCGGCGCTGCCGCTGTCGATCGGCGGCGCCTTCGTGGCGCTGCTGATCACGGGCAGCGCCCTGTCGATGCCGTCGATGATCGGCCTGATCATGCTGATGGGGATCGTCACCAAGAACTCGATCCTGCTGGTCGACTATGCGATCCTGGCGCGCCAGGCGGGCATGAACCGCTTCGATGCGCTGGTCGACGCTTGCCACAAACGTAGCCGCCCCATCCTGATGACGACGATCGCCATGGGCGCCGGCATGATGCCGCTGGCGCTGGGCTGGGGTGCCGACCCCAGCTTCCGTTCGCCAATGGCCATTACCGTCATCGGCGGCCTGATCACCTCGACTTTACTGAGCCTGCTGGTGGTGCCGGCCGTGTTCACTTACATCGACGACCTGGAGCATCTGCTCAAGCGCGGCATGGCGAAACTGCGCCGCGAGAAGGCGCCGCTGCGGCGCGATGACAAGGTGGCGCTGGAAAAGTAGGCGCCGCCATTGTTTGCAAAATCGCCCCCTGCGGGCAAGGAAGCGAAGGACCGGCCGCCAGGCCGCGCTCCCTCGCTTCCATCTATCTGGCATACTGCGCCCATTCTCCATGAACGCAATCTGCCCTGCCTATGAATTACCGCACCCCGCTCGTCCTGCTGATGGTCTCCGCACTGCTCGGCGCCTGCTCGGACAAGACCGCCCCCGCCAGCGCCGAGCTGGCAGCTGACGTGGTCAGCGATGTTCCCGCAGCCACTGCCGCTGACGATGCGGCATCTGCCGAGCACGTGCCGCCGCCGGCCGCCACCGCGCCCAAGACGGAAGAGATGAACACGCCGCAGGCGCGCAAGCGCGAGGCGGACATGATGCGTGCCGTCTTCGGCAAGGACTACCGTGGCGACAGCGACGATGCGCTGGCCGACCTGCCCGACCCTGATAACCACGTCGACAAACTCAGTTACGTGGTCAGCGCCGTCAGCCACAAGCTGCTGCCCGATGGCCGCGCCATCCTGGTGGCGAATGCGGAAACGGCCAACACGGAAGGCACGGCGGAATCGGCGCATGCCTCGTCGGGACTGTTGAACGTCTTTTTCCTGGCGCCCAAGGGCCAGCCGGAAGACGGCCAGTGGCAAGTCGTGAAACGCCTGGAAAACATCGCCGCCCTCGGTTCGTCCGGGCAGCTGGGCGAAGTCCACTGGGTCATGCTGGGCGCGAACAAGCCGGGACTGGCGATCCGCCACGGCTATACGGGCCAGGGCTACACCATCACGCAACTGGCCCTGTTTGAAATCGGCGACGGCAAGGTGACCGCGCTCGATGGCGGCATGGACCTGTACTCGGACAATATGGGCGCCTGCACCCCGGACATGGAGGAATGCTGGATGGTCGAAGGCACGTGGCGCTTCGCCCCCGCGCGCAATGGCGGCGCCTACGACGACTTGCTGATCGATTTCAAGGGCGCTTCCGAGAAGATCAAGCCCGGCGCCACGGTCAAGCCGGACGAAGACCCGCCGCGCATCGCCACGCCACTGAACGGTCAGGCGCGCTATGGCTTCGATGGCAAGGGATACAAATTAATTGAAGGGAAAAATACGGTGCCTGGCGTGTAATGGGGCCAGCACCGGGGCCAGACCCGCCGGGTCTGACCCCGCGCAAGCCAGCTACCCGCGTGCCGCCTCCAGGCGCGCCAGCAGCGGCGCATACATGGCGCGCGTATGGCTGCTCCAGCGAGCCATGGCGCTGTCGATATCGAGCAGCAGGCGTTCCGACAGCACCTTGTCGCCCTGCTGCAGCGCCCAGATCGCGCACTCGGCGCGGCATTCGAAGCTGTTGTAACGCGTCAGCGCATCATCGAATTCCGCCTTCGCTTCTTGCTGTCGCCCGCTTTGCGCCAGCGCGCGCGCCGTCAGCAGGGACACCATCTCGGGACGGAAATGGATATCCGTGCGGCGGATGAATTCCAGGTGTGTCAGCGCTTCGGCGCCCCGTTCGCATTCCAGATAGGCACGCGCCGCGCCCAGGCGAATTTCCAGGTCCGATGAAAACGCGCCCTGCAGGCAGGCTTCATACGTCGATGCCGCTTCGCGCGCATCGCCCGCTTCGAGCAGCGCGCTGGCCAGGCGCATCTGGTTTTGCGCCGTCGGCGTGTATTCGAAAGCGGCTTTCGCCTCGCGCAGTTCGCGGTTCGGATCGAGCACCTGCACGGCCACCGACGCGACCTTGCGCGCGCCTTGCGGAAGGCGCGAATTGGACAGGTAGATGGCGAAGAAATACACCACGCTGCCCAGCAGCGGAAACATGAATAGAATGAGCAGCCAGTACAGCTGCTGCCCGTTGCGCACCACGTGAACGGCAAAAAATACCGCGATCAGGATGTGGATGCCTATGCCAAAAATCGTCATGCTGCGACCTCGTTCGTGACGGGAGCAGCTGGCACCATGCCGCCGCTTTCCCTGACTCAATATTACACCGGCCGCCGCGACAAGCTCGCCGGGGAGGCACGCGAACGGCGAAAGCAGGACAGCCGCGAGACTGTCCTGCTTCCCTTGCGTGTCGATGGACGTCAAAAAGTGCTGATGGCGTTCAGGAACCAGCCCCGGCTGCGATACGACAAATCCGTCAAATCGTCCGAGAAGGTCGTGAAGTTGTAGCCGATGCCGAGCTTGGCGTGCTTCGCCACGTGCCGGTAGACGCCGATCAGGGCGCCGGCGCGCGCATCCCCCGCCTCGCGTGCCTTCAGCCTGCGTCCCTCGATCAGGGCGTCCCACTCCTTGACGATATGCATATCGGCGCGCAGCACCAGCAATTCCGCGCGGCTGGAGAACCAGTCGCCTTGCGTCTTCGACGCCCGCAGCTGGCCCGTGCGCACACCAAATTTTCCGCCCACGGACAGCCATGGCCTGACGTCATACGTCGTATCGACATTCAGGATATGGCTTTTCTGCGTGTAATCAAGCACCCCGCCCGTGACGCCGTCAACCTGGCCTGGCGATGGCAGGTTGTAAAAGTACGTGTACTTGAACAGGGTGTTCCAGCGGTCGTTATCGACCGGACGATAGGCCGCGCCCGTCACGACTTCCGTGTAATCGCCATCGTAGAAGGCACCCCGCGTGGAGCTGCTGCGCGACAGATTGAACTTGCCCAGCAGGCGCCAATCGCGGTCCAGCTGGTAGCTCAGGGCATTGCGCGTCAGCCACACCTTGCGGTGTTCGCTGTTCGCGTCCGTGACGCAGCCGCCGTCAGCCGGCACGCCAGCACAGCTGCCATCTACCGTTCCCAGCGACTTCGTACGGTCGGTGCGGAACTCCAGTGCGCTGGAAAATTTCAGCCGCTCGTAGGCATACGCCGCCGTCAGGCCGATGGCATCGCGCTTCAAGTCGCCCGACAGGGGATTCGACAGGGTACCCGTCTCGAACTTGACGCCCGTGGTCCAGCGCTCGGTGGGTGCCAGATCCACCCCGAACGCGTGCGTCAGGCTTTGCGGCCCCGCGCCATTGCCCCAGCGGCTTTCCGCAAACAGGCCCGCCTTGTCATTCAGGCGATAGCGGCTGCCCGCCGTCAAAGTGGACTGGCGGCCGCTGTAGTTCACGTCCGGCGTTTCCGTCTCCATGCGGTAGTTCAGGTAAACGCTGCTGCGCTCATCCATCTGCATGTTGCCGAACAGCTGGCCACCCACGCCGCCGCTGCCGCCCGACGCTTCCGCTCCCAGGCGCAGGCGTTCGCTCACCTGATAGGTGCCCCCCAGTCCCGCGCGGTCATTCAGGGCGCGGTTGCCGCTGCGCGACAAAGTATGCTGCACGAAGCCATACATGTCCCACGGCGCATACAGCAATCCTGCCACGCGCGCCGATGCCACGCCGGAAGCGAGCGTGGTGTCGGGGCCGTACTGCGGACCGCCAGCCATGCCCGCCTCGCGGCCCTGTGTCACCAGCTGGCCCGTGATGCCGCCTTCCAGGCCCTGCTGCGGCACGCTGCTCGACGCCGGTGTCTTTTCCAGCGCGCCGTCCCGGGCTTGCTGGCCCTCCTGCAGTGGCCGGTAGTCGATGCGCAACACGGCGTCGCTACGCCCGCCATCCTGGCTCAGGATGGCGCTGGCATTGTCCCGGCCCGCGCCAGCGGCATTCTCGCGGCTGTCGTGCCGCAGGCCTGCCGACACGCCCCACTCGGCATCGAGCTTGTGGCGCAGTGCCGCTTCCACTGCGCGCGCATCCTGGCTGGCGGCCGTGCGGTCGTCCGCCTTCAGCGACATTTCCGTGCGTTCGCCCAGCGGCAAGGTCGCCACCAGGCCCGTTTGCCGCACGGCCTCGCCGTTCAGTGTCTGCATGCCCGGTCCCGCGTAACCGGCTTCGCGGTCCTGCCAGTAGGCGGCGATACGGCCGCGCGCCGCGCCGCCCAGGTCAGCCAGGTCCAGCGCACCGTCGAAGCGCTTCGCGTTGGCGGGGCGTCCGCCCGCCGTCGTCTGGTTGAAATCAAAACCGCCGCTCGATGAACTGAGCACGCTGCTGGCATCGCCGCTGGAACGGGCAGCCTCGGCCTTGATCCAGGTGCCCGGCTTGTAGCGCAGGGTCAGGTCCAGCTCCTTGAGGGTCTGGTCCGAACCCTGTTCGCCCTGGTGGTAATTGCTGGCGCCGATGCGCACATGGTCGTTGAACCAGTGGCTGGCGCGCACCCCCACCGAGGTGCCGGAAATGGCGCTCAGGCCCGGCACGTATTCATACGTCGCCACCAGGTAGACGGGGTTGCCGCTCAGGCTGGCGCTTTGCACCAGTGCGCCGCCATCGGCCACGGAGGACAGCGGCGAGCGCAAGGTCAGGCGTCCCTGCAGGTAATTGATTTCATAATCCTGCGAGGGCGTCAGCTGGATGCGTTCGATCACCAGGCCCGAATCCTTGTCGCGCACTTCCACCCACAGGCGTTCCGACCCCTGCGTCAGATCCAGGTGGCGCAGATAGTATTGCGAACCGCCCGTGCCGCGAAAATCCTCGCGCGACTGCAAGGTGCCCGGCGAAGCGGCAAAGGCGTTGACCGTGCTGGCCTTTTCGCCATGGCTGGTGCTGGCGGCGCCATTCCACAGCAGATTGGCGCCATACAGGCCACGGCTGTACTGGGCCAGTTCCGAGCCGCTCCAGGTGGTCTGGAAATTTCCCCACATGACAGACGAATCGCCTTTTTCCAGGCGCACGTAAAAGCGTCCCTGGGTTGGCGCGTCGTCAACGGTGGTACTGTCGTCGCCGTACACGGGATAGTATTTATCCGGATCGATGCGGCGCAACAGATAGTTCGGATCCTTGCTCTGGAAGTTGTGAAACAGGTCGCGCAGCGGCTGCTCGCGCGTGTCGGCACTCGCCGTCAGCAGATAGTCGCCCTTGATCTTGCCCTTCAGGTAAAACGCGCCGCGGCCGTCGGCCCAGGTCTCGTTCTTATAGTGCTGCGTGTCGCCCGTGACCAGTTCAGCCGGCCCCTTGGTGCGGTCGCGGCCAATGGTCAGGTCGGCCAGCGCCACATAGAACCAGTCGCTGTCGGCGATATTCAGGTTGCGGCGGAAGGTCATGCCCGCCCCGCCGGCATCCTTCACGGCCACTTCCACCGTATGCGGGCCAGGACGCATGATCTGGCGCATGGCGAACTTGCCGTTGGCGTCGACCGGCACGGCCATGCCCAGCGCCGTCACCTGCTGGCCAGGCCTGATCTTCTCGCCGCTGATGGTGACGCTGCCGCCCGATGCATCGATATTGCGCAGGATCAGACTCGACTCGCCCCAGCCGGCCAACGCTTCGCCGCCGGCCTTCTTGCCCGGCGCGTCGACCGGCGCCACGTCGAGCAGGCGCAGTGGCTGAAGGCGCGTCTCGTCGAACTTGCCGCTACTGTCGTACACGCGCAGCAGGTAGCCTGTCTGCTGCGGCGCATCAGCCGGCGCCTGCCAGGCTGCGGCTTCCCCCATCGTCACGGGAACGATGGCAAATGGCTGTTCCTGCGTACCCTGTCCCTTGGCGAAAATGCGGATCTCGGCGCGCTGCTGGAAAAACGCGTAGTTGGTGTAGGTGCCAAAACGCACAGGCGCCTGGCGCTGCGCGTAGGGTGCCGCCAGCCAGACGTTCAAGGCCGGCGCAACGTTCAGGGGATCGTACTTGACCTGGATATCGGAGCGCTCCAGCGCTACGTCGACGCAACGCTGGCGGTCCGCCTCCTGCTGCAGCGTATCGGTTTCCTGCACCACGCCGTCAATGCTGATGGAGAAGGCCGCATCGCGGTTGGCCGCCTGGCTGGCGACGGCGCAATCGTCGGTCTGCACCAGCGTCTCGATGCGCCTGGCGGGCGGGCTGTCCACGGCAGGCAGTTCGACGGCTTCCTCGAACCATGCACGGATTTCCGTGCGGCGGTTCTGCGCCATGCCTTGCGGCGTGGCGTTCGACGCGATTGCCTCGCTCTCGCCCTTGCCGCTGGCGGAAAAGGCCGATGCCGGCAAGTCCAGTGCGCGCATCAGATAGGCCGTGACGGCGAGCGCGCGCGCCTCCGACAAATGCTGGTTCGTCGGGAAAGTCGGCTTCAGCCAGGCGGCGATGCGCTGGTTATCCGTATGCCCGATCACCTGCACGCGCACCTTCTGCTTGCCGCGCAAGCGTGCGGCAAGCGCGTCCAGCCGGGCCGTGGCGGCCGGCAGCAGCACATCGCGGCCGGACTCGAAATTGGTGCCCGACAGCAGGTCGTCAAAGGTCACGCTCTGCTGCGCCGGCGCGGCCGGCGGCACCGCCTCCAGGATCACGCGGCGCTCGGCGCGGCTCAGGCCAGACGGCGCCAGGCCGCTGAAAGCCGGCGACTCCTGCTCCCCGCTCGATGGCTGCTGCGCCCCCATGCTTTGGCCGTGGTCCCGCATTTTTCCCCGCAGCGCGTGCTCATTTGCCTGTTGCGCATGCGCGCCCAGACAGACAAAGCCTATGCTGCCGAGCAAATACACGAGCCGCTTGGGGGCCGGCCTGGCTGCCGCTTTGAGGGTGCCTTGATTGCTAACGTTCATGGTCATTTTCGGTTTCATTGTGCGCCCTCGATCTCGATAACGAGGGGATATTCGTTGTGCAGTGCCTGCCAGCGCGCCTGCATCTCGCTTGCGATCGCCTTGCTGCGGCGCTGCGCCAGCGCGGCATCATCACCAGCGGCATACGCGATGCGCAGTACCGATGGCTTGGCGCGCAGGCTGGCCAACAGTCCTTCGATGCGTCCGGCCCATTCCGCCTGCAAGGCCGTTTCGCCCGCAACGAATGCAGCATCGCGCAACTCAAGACGCACGACACGGTGGATCGTGGCGCCGAAGTTCAGCTTGACCACCTTGCCTCGGGTCAGGCGCACATCGCGCGGATTTTCCGTCGTGACGCGGTAGCCGCTCGGCAGGGTACGGTCGTCAAGCTTCATGACGAAGTTCGAACCCCGGTCCGCATTCGGAATCGCCGGACAGGCCACGTGGAAGCGTCCTTCCGCATCCGTCGTCACCAGCAAGCCGCGCGCCGTAGCCATGCGCACCCCGGCAATGCCCGCTTCGCCTTCATCCTGATAGCCATTCGCGTTCTGGTCATCGAATACCTTGCCGATGATGTCGGGACAATCGAAAGTGGCATCCGGCACCACCCGCACCGTGGCAGAAGCCAGGTT
Organism: Janthinobacterium sp. JF4; assembly: GCF_059617925.1. NCBI lineage: Bacteria > Pseudomonadati > Pseudomonadota > Betaproteobacteria > Burkholderiales > Oxalobacteraceae > Janthinobacterium > Janthinobacterium sp. JF4. The sequence goes on from NZ_JCAQAV010000005.1 coordinate 107,769, forward strand.
GGAAATACGCGTCCCGCCTGTCGCTGCCCAGGCCTGGTTGACGTATTCGCCATCGCCGACACCGCTGCCCACCATCAGCAGCAGCTTGTAGGTCTTCTTCTCCTTCGGCGCGAAACCGCTTTCCTTCCAGCGCAAGCTGCGGCCATCGATGACAGGTTCCACCTGCACGCCATTGCGGGTAGCGCTGCCGACGCGGTACTTGAAGCCGGCCGGTATCAGGTCGCGCACTTCCATCGCCCCCAGCGTTGCCGCCTGCGGATTGCTGGCCGTGATCGTGTACGGCACCAGGTCGCCGCGCGTGACGTTCAGCATCGGTGTCGTTTTCGTCACCATGATGCTGTCGCTACCCAGCGGGTCGAGCGGAATATGATTGTTCAGGATCGGTGCCGAACCGCCATTCGTGATGACGAAGCTCAGGTAATACTGCGTGCTCCTGGCGCCTCCGGCGATCAGTCCGGTGCAGTTATTCGGATCGAGCTCCATCTTCGTCGACAAGGCTGGCGCCAATTCGCTGGCCTGGATGAAGGCGGGATCCGGCACCAGGCCCACCGTCAATGGTCCCTTGCAGGCCGGCAGGCTGCCTGACGGCGCCAGCAGGTAGTTCGCCGGCGCCACCACACTCAGCGTATACACGCCGCTGGGGAAGCCGTTCTGCAGCAGGAACTGGTACATGCCGTCGCTGCCGACGGTTTGCGTCTGCTCGGCAACGCCACCCACCAGGTGCGTGGCGCTGTCGAAACCGGCAGGGCCGCTGATCGACACCACGGCGCCGGCCACCGGCTTGCGCGTCACGGAGTCGTACACCACGCCGGCCGGATCAAGCGGCAAATTCTGCTCGACGACACGGTCGCCGTCATGCAAGGTCAGGTTGGTGATGCGGCTGCCACCTGGCACCACCACGCCTTCGCCTCCCGTCGAAACGGGCACGTTCGGCATGTTGTTGCCATCCTTGAGGAAGGTGATCGCGTAGCCGGTACCCGTCGGCAAGCCGCTCGCCTCGTAGCCGGGGCAATGCAGGTTGTCGAACTGGTAGAAGCCTTTCTCATCCGTGATGGCGCGGCAGATCAACTTGCCTTCCTGGTGCAGTTCGGCCGTCCAGCCAGCCACGCCAGCCTGGCTGCCGTCGAGCGGACGCACACGGCTGCCGTCGTAGTTCAGCCATACGTAGCCGTTGATGATCGGCGGCTTCAATTGCGGTATGCCCTTCTCGCCGAACAGATAGCCGCGCATGTCGTCGCCTGCCGCCAGCCTGATGCCGGTGATCGTATCCTTGTTGCCCACGCCGACAGGCTTGCTGGCGTTGGCCGCACCAACCGATCCTGGCAGCACTACCGTCTTGCCATCCACATAACCGGCCGGCTGCGTTTCCGTCAGGGTATAGCCGGTGGCGTCGCTGACTGGCACCGTGTCGAACAGATAGCTGCCGTCGGCACCGGTCAGCACGCTCAGCTTGACCGGCTTGCCATCGACGGACGTGCCGCTCAAGACCAGCGTCACGCCGGCAATGCCTTGCTCACCATCGTTCTGGACACCGTCGTTATTCAGGTCGGCATACACCACGCCACCGAGCTTGCCCAACATATGGCGTTCGCCAAACAGGTAGCCGCTCGCCTGCGTCGCCACCGGCAACACGATATCGCTGATCGTATTGTGTTCTGGCGCAGCGCCGAAGCTGGCGTTGTTCACCTTGCCGCCGGCGCTACCGGCCGTTTCGCGGCCGTCGAGATACACGGCAGGCTGGCTTTCCAGCAGGCTGTACGTACCGGCAGGCAAGCCGTCGAAGCGGTATCCGCCATCGCTTCCCGTCATTACCGTACGGGTAAAACCGTTCGCGCCGCGCAAGGTGACTTCAATCTCGGCGATGCCCGCTTCCCCCGCGTCCATGGCGCCGTTATCGTTCAGGTCGTGATACACGGCACCGCGCAACGACGACACCTGCTCGCGGAAATCATAGCCGCCGCCATTGCCCTGCGGTGGCAGGACGATGGCGCTGATCACATCCACCACGCCGGTACCGACCGGTTTGCCGTTGATGCTGCCGACAAAAGTACCCGTCGCCCCCGGATAATTCCCCAGGCCGGCAGGCTGCGTTTCAGTCACCGTGTAGCCGCCCGGACCCGACGGATACAGGCCAGGGAAAGTGTAGCTGCCATCGGCGCCCGTGACGACGCTGACATTGACCGGCTTGCCGTGGCTGTCGGCGCCACTCAGCGTCAGGCTCACGCCAGGCAAGCCTTCACCCTTTTCGTAACTGCCACTATCGTTCGCATCGCCGTACACGCGGCCGGAAATACTCGCCGCCAGCAGTTCGCCGAAGTCGAAACGCGTATGGCTCTTTGCCGCATCGAATGGAATGCGCGCAATGGCGTTGGCCGTGCCGATGTCGCAGGCAGGATTGGCGCAGGATGCGGCGCCGTCGATCAGGCCCTTGCGCTGGCGTCCGTCCAGATAGGCGGCCGGCTGCGTTTCCACCAGCGTATAGCCGGCCGCATTCGCGTGCGGCAGGTCGCGCAAGCTGTAGCTGCCGTCGGCGGCCGTGATGGCCGTGCGGTTGACCGGCGTGACGCCGTCGCGGGCGATGCCGGACAGCGTAATCGTGACGCCGGCAATGCCCGTCGTTTCCGCCGCGTCGCGCACGCCATTGTCATTCGTGTCGAGGTAGACGGCGCCGCTGATGCTGCCTGTCTTTTCGCCGAAGTCATAGCCGCTCAGTTGCGCGCCCGGCGCCAGCGCGATGGCGCTGACGACGTTGGCCACGCTGGCATTGCCGCCGCCGTTGCCGGCCACCTGGCCCGCATCGGCGTAGTTGACGGGCTGCGTCTGCGTCACCGTGTAGCTGCCGGCGAGCAGGCCGTCGAAATGGTAGGCGCCGTTGGCGTCCGTGAGCACTGTCACCGGACCGCCTGCGCCACCCGTCAATGTCAATGTCACGCCCGCCAGCGGCGTGTCGCCGCTGCTGGCCGCGCCATTGCCATCCACGTCGAGGTAGACCTTGCCGGCGATGCTGCCTGTCAGTTCGCCAAAATTGTAGTCACGCGCGCTGCCGCCGTTCGGCAGCACGATGCCGCTGAACTGGTCGAAACGGGGCGCGCTGCCGCCGATACGGCCTGTCGCGACACCATTGACGCTACCCACGCTTTCCGCGCCATCGAGGTAGGCGGCAGGCTGGATTTCGACAACGGCATAGCCGCTGCTGTCGCTTTGCGGCAGGCCCGTGAAGCTGTAGGCGCCGTCGGCCGCCGTTTGCAGCGTGCACAGGGCAGGCACAATCACGCTGCAGACATCGAAGCCGTCAGCCGTGCTACCCGACAGGGTGAGCGTCACGCCGGCGATGCCCGCCTCGCCCGCATCCTTGCGGCCGTTGCGGTTCGCGTCGACATACACGTAACCGGACAGCGACTGCGCCACGCCGCCCGCCGCGCCTGGCGCCTGGCCGAAATGATAGTCCGTCGCCGTGGCACCGGGCAGCAGCACGATGGCGCCAGCAGTCCGGATAGCCGCACCCGGCACGCCGGTGCCAGGCACGCGCACCGCGCCGCCGATCAGACCACCCAGGCTGCCAGCCTGCGCACCCGTGTGATACAGGCTGGCCGGCGGCGCTACCATCACGGCATAGCCGGTGGCCTCGCTCGGCGCCAGGCCGGCGATCAGATAGCTGCCATCGGCCGCTGTCTGGAAGGCGCAGCTCGGCACGGCGCTGGTCGGGCAAATGGCATTGCCCAGATGATCGTTGCCGCTCAGGGTCAGCGTGACGCCAGCGACGCCCGTGTTTTCACCGGTCTGGCGCAGCGCATCGCGGTTGCTGTCCATGTAGACGCTGCCGGCAATCGACGCCAACGCCAGTTCGCCAAAATTGCGCTCGGTGTAGCTCAGGCCCGGTTCGATGCCGCCGACGATGATGCCTTCCGGCGCCGCGCGTCCCGCGCTGTTCGCCACCACATTGCCGGCACCGTTCTGCTCCTTGCCATCCGCATAACCGGCAGGCTGGGCCAGTTCGGCAAGCGTATAGGACTCTCCCAGACGGCTTGGCGGGACATTGGTAAAACTGTATTTGCCATTCGCGTCGCTGGTGACGGTGCAGGCACTGCCCATCGCGGCGCACACGTCGGCGCCCCAGAAGGTCAGGCCGGACAGCTTCACCTGCACGCCGGCGATGCCGTTTTCGCCCGCTTCGCGCAAGCCGTTGTTGTTCTTGTCGGCGTACACGTAGCCGCTGATGGCCGCATGCGCGTATTCCTGGAACAGGTAGCCGGTCGCTGCGGTATTCGGCGCCAGCACGAGCTGGCCGATGGTGTTGTGCGCCGCGCTGGCAGAGCAGTTGACGCCGCCGTCGCAGCTGGCCGGCGGCGGCGTGCCGCCTGCCGTGCCCGCGACTTCAAACAGGTCGGCATAATTGGCCGGCTGTGTCTCGACGAGGGTGTAGCCGCCGGCTGCGGAACGCGGCAGGCGGTCAAACAGAAAGTCGCCGCTGCTGGTATTGAGGGTCAGCGGTGCGCCCGCCGTGCCGATATCGTTGCCCCAGAAATCCTGGCCGTACAGCGAGAATGTCACGCTGCTGGTGATTTTTTCACCGGCATCCATGCTGTTGCTGCGGTTTGCATCGTTATAGACAGCGCCGGCGATGCTCGACTTGACGATCTGCACGTCGACGCTGGAACTGTTGTTGCCGGCATTCGGATCGCGCGAGGTACCCGGCGTCGGCACGATGCTGGCGGTATTCGTGATATTGCTGGCGAACGGTCCCGCATAGGCCGGGTATGGCGCCTTCACGGGGATGGTGATGGTGACCAGATTGGCCGTGTCAGCTGCGCCGGACGCAATCGGCAGCACGCCCAGCGTGCAGGTCACGGTGACCGGCGAACCACTGCTGACGCAGTTGTTCAAGGTCAGCGGAGCGCCGGAGCCGAGGCGCGCCGTCGGTGCGGCCGTCAGCACGAAGCCGGCCGGCAGCACATCGGTGACAACCGTGCTGGCCGCAAGGGCGGGACCCAGATTCCCCACGACCAGGGTGTAGGTAAAAGGCTGGTTGATGCTGAACGGCGATGCGGGCGACACGGTTTTCGATACCAGCATCAGATCCGTCTTCGGCAGCACGGTGGTGGTTTCCTCCACCAGGTTGTTCGTCGCCAGCTTGTCGCCGGCAAACGGCGCCGTACCCGTTTCCAGCGATTCGACGCTGGCGCTGATCTTGTAGGTGATCGATCCCAGCGGCGCGTTGCTGACAGGCCCCGTATCGAATTTCAGGCCAAAGACGCGATTGACGCCGCTGGCCAAGGTGCTGCCGCCGCGCGAGCTGGCCAGGTAGCACACCACATTCGTGCCGGCGCCGCCAGGCTGGCTGCACGAGGCGCCGGCCGGCAAGACGCTACCGGCGGCATTCCACAGCATGGTATACGGCACGGCCGCGCCGTTTTGCGGCGGCGGCACGGGAGTCACGACCAGCTTCAGGCCGGTGGCCAGCGAAGGTCCATTGTTTTGCACGCTGACCTGGTACAGCAGCGCATCACCGAACGGGCTCTGTTCGTAGCCCGTATCGACGGCCGACACACTCAGGTCCAGCTCCTTGCTGATCACGGTGACCGTGGTGCTGTTGCTGTCGTTGGCCGCATTGCTGTCGTCGGTCGTCGTGCTGATGGTGGCGCTGCTGGCATAGGTCGCGTCGAGCGCATCCGGATACGGGAACACGGGAATGACCGAGAAGATCAGCTGGCGCGTCTCGCCGTCGCTGAGCGCAAAGTTCCGGCATTCGATGCCAGACTGTCCCGCATACGGCGCGCCGCCGAAGGCGGGCACCAGCGTGCATTGGGCAGCGCTGCCCGCGATGCTGGCCGAGCCGGCCACATAGGCCATGCGGGCCGGATCGATGACCTGGCGCAGCACCACATTGGCCGCGCTGCTGGGCCCATTGTTGCGGATCGAGGTGGTGTACACCAGCGGCACGCCAACGCGCACGGGGTTCGGCGCACCGGCCATCGCCGTGACGCCGACATCGGCCTGCGGCACCACGGCGACGGTGGCGCCGGAGCTGTTGTTGGCCGCATTGGTGTCGATGGCATCCGGGCTCGATACCGTGGCGGTATTGAGCAAGGCACCATCCTTCAATGGGCGGTTGAGCGTGATGGTGATGGTGCGCGACGCGCCATTGGCCAAACTGAGCACGGTACACTTCACGGTCGAGCCGAAACTGCAGCTTTCGCCGGCGATGGCGCCTGCCAGCACGGCGCTGCCGCCCGTCGTGCCACCGCTGCCGTTGTACCAGTGCGGCAAGGCATCGACCACTTTGACGGTCGGTGCGTGATCGGGACCGGAATTGCTCACCGTCAGGGTATAGCTGAAGGTAGTGGACGCGGCCGGCAAGCTGGCCAGGGACGCCGTCTTGGCGATGGCCAGGTCGGCGTTCAGCGGCGTCGATGTGACGCTGGCGGTGGCACAATTGCCCGTGCTCGCATTATCCGGCGGCTGGTGCGCCGACCCGGCGGCCATGCCGGTGCAGGCGGTATTGCTCAAGGTGCCAGTAAAACCGGCTTGCGCGCGCGTGGTCAGAACCAGGGCAGGCAGTTTCGCGCCGCGCGCCAGGCTGCCAGGGATCGTGTAGGTACAGGTCACCAGTTGCCCGGCCACGCTGCATGTCCAGCCGGTGCCGCTGGCGCTGACATAGCTTTCTTGCGACGACAGGGTATCGGTCACGGTCACGGTACCGCTGGCGGCACTGGTGGAGGTGTTCGCATTGGTGACCGTGATGGTATTGGTGATCAGGCCATTGGCTGCGACCAGTCCTGGCGACTTGCTCTTGGTCAGGGTCAGGTGGGCGAATGGCGCGACGATGGTGTAGGTGGCCGAGGCCGGATTATTCAAGCCATCGAGCGGCGCACTGCGTGCCACGTCCACGACGTTGGCGCCGCCAGTCGCACCTGCGGCGACGGTCAGCGGAATCAGGAACTTGGTAGAAGTGATGCCATACGCCAGCGCGCCGACACTGCAGGTGATCGTCCGGCCAGCCTTGGCGCAGCCGGCCGGCAAGGTGCCGATAATGAAATCGCTGGAAACCGTCGTCTTTACGGTGACGCCGCTGGCGTCCTGCGTGCCGCTATTGACGGCCCACAAATTCAGGCTGACCGCCTCGCCTTCCGTCAACGAGCTCAGAGCGCTGGCGCTCGACACCAGGGTTTGCCGGGCGTCGAGGTCGGTGCCCGGCTTGACCGTGACGATGACCTGGCTGGGCCCATTATTGCCGTCTTCCGGATCACCGGTCTGCAAGTCGCTGGAGGCCACCGACGCGCCGTTGGTGATGGTGCCGGCAATGCTCTTCACGATGCGTCCGCCGATCGTGATGGGAGGAGCCTGTTGCCCGACGCCGATGGCCGCGCCGCTGTAGGTACAGGTCAGCACGGTGCCCGAACGGGCGCATGTCCAGCCAGTACCTGACGCCGAGGCATAGGTAAAATCCGCGCTGGCCGGCAAGTTATACGTCACCTTGAATTGCGAGGCGCTGTCGGGACCGGCATTCGCCACGTCCACCCGGTAAGCCACCGTTGCGCCGGCCTGTGCAGTACAGGCCGCAGGGCAACCGCTCAAGCCGGTCGTGCCGCTGGTGGCGACGCTCAGGTCCGCCCCCTTGATGACGGTGACCGTCTTGATCGAATCGTTGTTGAAGCTGTTACCGTCCGTGTCCACGTTGGCGAGAGACACGCTGGCCTTGGTCACCACGGCAGAAGCCGTCGACCCGGTACCGCTGAAATTTACCGTCCAATTCGCTGTCTTGCTCAGTCCGCTGCGCGTGCAATTGAGCAGTTGCGGACTGGCCGCCAGATTGAAGGCACAACCGCTTGGCGCCGTGCTCGATGCAAAATGCACATTGACAGGCAGTTCCACCGCCAGGCGCACGGTGCCCGTGGCATCCACCAGATCTTCATTGTTCGTCACGACCACCGAAAAGCTGGCCTTGCCGCCGCGCGGCACGGGGTCCGGCGTTTGCAGATAGGCGGAAACGGACAAATCAACCATCGCGGCCGATGCCGCGCCCGACCCGCCAAGGGTACAGACGCAAACGATCAGCCATAGCAGCCGTTGCAGGAGACCGCGCGGCCCTCCCCGCTTGCAGGAGTTCAGACAGGACAAGAAAGTTCGCAAAAAGGAGGACATAGGCATGGCGGTCGTCAGGAGGTTGTGCGGTGTGCTGCAACGGCACTTCCGGCCCAGAAAAAATAGCGAACAGCCTGTTTTTTCACCTTCCTGGCATGGCAAGGCGGCACGAAAGTCAACAAATATTCAATGTGTGATTTTCACAACATTGATGATTTGCGACATTCTCGTGTATTTTTTGATGCATTACAAGCAACGATAATATCAAATAATTAATAAAATGAAAATTTGCAAGAAAATACAAAAATTTCCTAGAAGCACTTGCGCCCAAGATAACAAATGTGTCTATTTTGTTATTTTTCAAAATTGGTATTGAGATCGATTCCGTGGCCTGATGCCCGGGCAAGGCAGAAAAGAGCGCTAAAGATAGCAATGTCGCGCAATGTGTCGCTATGTACGCTACCGTACATAAAAGAAGATGAAATGTTTTTAATATGACACTCTCAATTTCCCTTAAGGCAACATTTATTGGTATCACAAACGATACGCATTGAGAATCACACAATAATTCTATGTGGAAATTTTTTGTGCGTATCAGATTGAAAATGATGTTGTATAAATACAACTGAAAATAATCGGCGGCGCGCCGTCATGGGCAGGGCGATGTTTGCAGAGAGAGGAGGCAAGAGTGTACTGATACAGCAAGCACCCCGGAAAAACCGGATGCCACGGGCAACAGGCAGGCAGCGGCAAGCTGCCGACCGTAACAGCAATGAGGAAGGTGGCCCAGCAGATGAATCCATCCACTGCCGGGACAGGCTCTAAGGGTGGGCAGCCGCCGACCAGCCGCCGCCCATGGCACGGTACAAGTCGACCGAGGCGACGAGGATGCGTGTCTTCAGCTGCAGCAGCCCCACGTCGGCGCTGTACAGGGTACGCTGGGCATCGAGTTCTTCCAGGTACGAAGCGTAGCCATTGCGGTAGCGGTTGTGCGCGATGCGCAGGGTATCAAACGCCGTGGCGCGGCGCGCATCATTTTCCACGGCTTGCTGCCGCAGCCGGTAGATGGCGCCCAGGCTGTTTTCCGTTTCGGCGAAGGCATTGCGCACCACGTTTTCATACGCGTACACGAGCTGGTCGCGCTGCGCGCCGGCCGCATCCGTCTGCGCCTGCACGCGGCCGCCATCGAACAGGGGGCCGGCCGCCAGCGCCGTCAGGCGCCACAGGGCCGTCGGCGCATGCAGGAAATCGGTGAGGGTTGTGGCCTGCCCGCCACCCGCCGCCGTCAGCTTGAACGAAGGCAGCAGCTGGTCGCGCGTGGCGGCCAGGCTGGCGTTGGCGGCCGCCAGCTTGTGTTCCGCGCGCGCGATGTCGGGGCGCCGGCGCAGCAATTCGGACGGCAGGCCGGCCGGCACGCCAGGCGCCGCCAGCTCGGCCAGGGGCAAGCCGCGCGCGATGGGGCCGGGATTGCCGCCAACGAGGACGGCCAGCGCGTTTTCCTGCTCAAAGATCTGCCGCTGCAGCTGCGGCACCTGCTCGGCAGCCGCATGGTACTCCGACTGCGCCTGCAGCCATTCCAGGCGCGAACTGTAGCCCACCTCGAACTGCTTGCGCGCCAGATCGCGCGACTGTTCGCGCAGCTGCAGGGTCGATTGCGTCAGCGCCAGCTGCGCGTCGAGTCCCCGCAGATTCAGGTAACTCGTCGCCACGCTGGCGGCGATCGACAGGGCCGCCGCGTCGAGGCTGGCCTGCTCGGCACGGTAGCTCTCGCCGGCGGCATCGCTCAGACTGGCCAGCCGGCCCCACACATCGATTTCATAGCTGGCCTGCAGTTCCGCCTGGAAGACATTCGTCACATACGGCTTGCCGCTGGACGCGAGGGTGCGCGTGCGCGTGGGCGAACCGTCGAAAGCCAGGTTGGGCGCGCGGTTGGCGTCGGCCTGCGCCAGGCGCGCGCGGTATTCCTGCACGCGGGCGCGCGCCACGCGCAAGTCGCCATTGCGCGCCAGCGCCTCGCCCACCAGATCACTTAAAACGGGATCGCCGAACGCATGCCACCACAGCTGTTCCACCTGTGTACCATGCGCGGACGCTGCGCCGCCCTCGCCTTGCGCGCGCCAGCCGGACGGCAGTTGCAGCGATGATGGCGGCTGCAAAGGCGCCTTGGCGGCGCAGCCGGCCAGCGCCAGCGCGCCGGCCATCAGCAGGAAACGGCGCTTCATGGCCTGGCCTTCTTCGGCGCAGGCGGTGGCGCGGGATTGTCCGCCGAGTCGTTCAGCACGGCCGACGTGTCGACGCTGACCACCACCGACATGCCCGGCACGAGGCGGCGCGCATTCGCCTGGCCCGCATCGATGCGGATGCGCACGGGAATGCGCTGGGCGATTTTGAGGTAATTGCCCGTCGCATTATCGGCCGGCAGCACGGAAAATTCGGAACCGGTAGCCGGCGAAATGCGCTCCACCTGGCCCGTCAGCACGGCGCCGTCGAGCGCGTCGACGTGGAAGGTGGCGCTCTGCCCTTCCTGCACGCCGTTCATCTGCGTTTCCTTGAAATTGGCGATCACCCACATCTGGCGCGGCACCAGCGCCATCAGCTGCGCCCCCGAATTTACGTACGCGCCCTGGCGCACCGTCACCTGGCCCAGCTGGCCATCGGACGGCGCCACGATGCGCGTGTTATCGAGGTCGATCTTCGCCGCCTTGACGGCCGCCTGCGCGTTCGCCACGGCCGCTTCCAAAGCCTGCTTGTTGACCACCACGCTATGCACGCTTTGCTGCGCGATGTCGAGATTGGCGCGGGCCTGCGCCAGCGCGGCGGCCATCTGCGCCTGCGTGGCGCGCGACTGGTCGTGTTCGCGCTGCGACAACGAACCATCGGCCACCAGCTGCTCCACGCGATTCAAATCGGCGCTGGCCTTGCGCGCCTGCGCTTCCGCGTTGGCCAGCGCAGCTTCGCTGACGGAAATGCCCGCCTGCGCGCTGGCTTTCTGCTGCGCCCAGTTCGACAGGGCCGCCTGCTGCGCGGCCAGCTGGGCCTGCGCCTGCTCGTAGCGCTGCTGGTAGATGCGGTCGTCGATGCGCACCAGCAGCTGCCCCTCCTTGACGTCCATGAAGTCCTGCACCGTCACCTCCACCACATAGCCCGACAACTGCGTGCCGATGATCGTCACCTGCCCCCGCACGGTGGCGTTTTCCGTCGTCACGATGGGGCTGGTGAACGGCGGCAAACGCCACGCATACAGCACGATCAGCACGCCCACCAGGGCCACAGAGGCAAAGGCCAGCGCGGACAGCCACTGGTGGCGCCGGTCCGGCTGCGCCGTTGAAGGGGCTGCGGGTTCGGTGGGAGGTGCTGGCGGCGTGGTGTTATTTTCTGTCATTGCTCGGTTCCGAATTGGTAATGGGGACGATGGCCATGGCCGTCTGCGCATCGCGCACGGGGCCGGCCAGGCGGCGCGCGCCGGTGGTGATGCGGGTCCAGGACTGGCTGAGCAGCATCCAGATCAAGGTGGCGATGGCGACGCCGGCGATCATCAAGAACACGTCGTTGTAGGCCAGCACATTGGCTTCGCGCGTGGCGATGGCGCCCAGGCGCGCCACGCCCTGGGCGCTGCGCAAGGCGGGGTCCGTCAGCACGCTGCCATAGCTTGCGGCGCCCGACTGCACGCGCGCGGCCACTTGCGGGTCGAGCATGCTCAGGTGCTCGACCAGGTAGCTGGAATGGTATTTTTCGCGCGCCGTCTGGATGGTGCCGACGATGGCCGCCCCGAGCAAGCCGCCCAGGTTCTGCGTCATGGTAAACATCACGGAAAAACTCACCAGGTTGCGCGGTTCGGCGATCACGGCGCCCATGCCGGCCACCATGGTGGGACCGAGGAAATACGTGCCGCCAAAGGCCAGCAGGAACTGGCTGACATACATGTTGACGGGGCGCGTCTGGCTGGTGGCGTGCGCGTCGATCATGGCGCCGGCCGCGATCAGCAGCAGCGCGAACATCAGCGAGCGGTTCAGGGTGGCCGGATTGATCGTCAGCGCGCTGACCACCAGGCCGGCCACGCTGCCCAGGAGCACCACGATGAACAGGTTCTGCATCTGGTCCGTGTTCAGGCCCAGCGCCTGCAGGAAACCGACCGCCCCCGTCGACTCGGACAGCACGATGCGAAACAGCAGCACGGACAAAAACAGCTTGGCGATCTTGCCCGTGGTGAGCCAGCGCGTGTTGAGCAGGGGGCGCGCGCGGTTATGCTCGATGGCCAGCGAGGCGGCGATCAGCACGATGGAGCCTGCCAGGCACACGCCCACCCACTCGGACTCCATCCACCACGCCGTACGCCCCTGCGCCAGCACGGCGCACAGCAGGGCCACGCCGGGCGCGAACAGGATGAAGGTGAGGAAGTCGAGCGGCTCGAACGTCTGCACCCGGTCGCCGGGAGGCAGTTTCAGGGCCAGCACGCAACCGAGCGCCAGCAGGGCCAGCCCCAGCTCGAACAGGTACAGGCCGTGCCATTCGCCGATCTGCAGCAGTTCGGAAGTGAAGATGCGCGCCAGCGGCAAGGCCAGCTGGGCAAAGCCCAGGCCCAGTACCACGCCTTTCAGGCGGTGCCGCGCGGGAAACGCCTGCAAGGTGTAGTACAGGCCCAGCACGCCCAGCGCGCCGCCCACCATGCCATGCGCGGCGCGCACGGCGATCGCCGACGGCAAGGTATTCGCATACAGGTGGGCGAAGGTGACGAGCGCGTACAGCACCAGGAACGCTTCCGTAAACAGGCGCAAGCCGAACTGCTGGCGGAACTTCACCAGCAGCAGATTCATCGAGACGATGGTCATCACGTAGGCGGCCGGCAGCCACTGCATCTGGTAGGCATAGGCGGCCAGCGAACCTTGCAGGTTCAGCAGATTGGCCGTCACCAGGCCGTTGCCCAGTCCCCCCGTCAGCGCGACGATCAGGCCGACGATGAAATACGCGACACGCTTGGGCGTCGAATGTTCGGGCATCGATGGCGACCCGGGCAAGGTCGGGCGTTCGCCCGGCCCCCAGGTGCGAGGTGTGTACTTGTCCATGCGGTAATCGCGATCCGGTTTGCTGAAGCCGTTCTTTGCTGCTGCTTTGCTTCTTTCAAGCAAATAGTTGCAAATGAACAGTTCTCATGCGCAGCATATCACCGCAGGACGTTTTTATTGTTTACATTGTTGCATGGCGTTGCGCAGGCAGGGAAAACAGGATATGCAACGGGACCGGCGGGTCCCGTCCATGCGCCGATGCTGCCACTCACACCCGCGGCGGGTCCGTTTCGCGCGCAAACGCCCGGTGCGCGGCCAGCGCCTTCTTGAACGCGGCCACGGCATTCACCACGTCGCCGGAAGGCGCGACGATGATGGCGGGATCCGGCTTGCCATCGGGCAGTGTCACCGGCACACCAGCCTTGTCCAGCAAGTCCTTGCCGGCGCCGATGGCCAGCATCGGCTTGCAGTGACGGCATTGCAGGCGCAGGAAGTCGAGCGCGTTGGCGTCGCTGCCCAGCTGCTGCGCGGCGCCCTGGCCGTCCGCCACCACGACGGCATCGAACAGCACGGACGGTCCCGCCTCGAGCGAGATTTCCACGTCGAGCGGCACGCCGCCACTGGTGTCGACTTTGCCCAGGTGGCTGCCCACCAGGCGCGGCACGGCGCCGTCGGCCAGCAGCGAGGCATAGATATTGCGCACCTGCGCGCCATCGCTGCCCGGCCCCACCAGGACGGCTACGCGCAGGGTATGGATGCCCGTCTTGCCGGGGCGGAAAAAGAGCGACAGGGCCGGCGATGGCGGATACGCCGGCAACGGCTGCAGGGAGGCGCGCGGCATGACGGGCGGCAGCGCCAGGCCCAGGCCATCGGCCAGACGCTGCGCCAGGGTCTCGTCGACATTGCGCAGCATGGCGACGATGCGCTGGCGGATCGCCACCGTCTGCACCTTGCCCAGCTCAAAGCGGAACGCATGCACGATATGGTCTTGCTCGACCGGCGTCTGGCTGATCCAGAACAGGCGCGCCTGGCCGAAATGCTCGGCGAACTTTTCGGGCTTGCCGCGCACCTTGTCGCCTTCGGCGGAGGCGGGGAAACTGTTGAAACCCTTCGCGCCCGCCTGGAACGGACAGCCGCCCGCCAGCGAGTTCGGTTCATACGCGACCCGGCCCCGGTTGATGGCCTGGCGGTGGATGCCGTCGCGCTGGTTGTTGTGCACGGGCGCCAGCGGCGCATTGATGGGAATCTCGTGGAAGTTGGCGCCGCCCAGGCGCGTCAGCTGGGTATCGACATAGGAATGGATACGCCCCTGCAGCAGCGGGTCGTTGGAAAAATCGATGCCAGGCACGATGTGCGCCGTGCAGAACGCCACCTGCTCCGTCTCGGCGAAAAAATTGTCGGGATTGCGGTTCAAGACCATTTTGCCGACGGGGACCAGCGGCACCAGTTCTTCGGGGATCAGCTTGGTCGGATCGAGCACGTCGAACGGAAACGCTTCCGCCTGCGCTTCCGTGAACACCTGGAAGGACAGCTCGTATTCGGGATACGCGCCGCATTCGATGGCTTCCCACAGGTCGCGCCGGTGGAAGTCGGAATCGGCACCGCTGATCTTGACGGCTTCGTCCCACACGAGCGAGTGCGTGCCGGCCATCGGCGACCAGTGGAATTTGCAGAACACGGACTGGCCCTTCGCATTCACGAGGCGGAAGGTATGCACGCCGAAGCCCTGCATCATCCGATAGCTGCGCGGGATGGCGCGGTCCGACATGGCCCACATCAGCATGTGCGTGATTTCCGGCGACAGCGAGGCGAAGTCCCAGAAGGTGTCGTGCGCGCTGGCCGCCTGTGGCATGCCATTGTGCGGCTCGGGCTTGACGGCGTGCACCAGGTCGGGAAATTTCATCGCATCCTGGATGAAGAAGACGGGAATGTTATTGCCGACCAGGTCCCAGTTGCCCTCGTCCGTATAAAACTTCACGGCGAAGCCGCGCACGTCGCGCGCCGTATCGGTCGAACCGCGTTCGCCGGCCACCGTGGAAAAACGCACGAAGACGGGCGTGCGCTTGCCCGCCTTGGCGAACGGCGCGGCGCGCGTCAGCTTGCCTTGCTCCTTGTAGCATTCGAAGTAACCGTGGGCGGCCGAACCGCGCGCATGCACTACGCGCTCGGGGATGCGCTCATGGTCGAAATGCGTGAGCTTTTCGCGCAGGATAAAATCTTCCATCAGGGTGGGGCCGCGCAAGCCCGCCTTCAGCGAATTCTGGTTGTCGCCCACGGGCACGCCCTGGTTGGTCGTCAGCACGCAGCCGCTATCGTCGCTGCGGGCGCCATCCAGCGAGCTATTCAGCGCATTCTCGCCCAGCGCAGGCTGGCCTTCGCCCGTCTTCGGAGACGCTGTCGTTTCGTCCGTGGTGCTGGCCGTGGCCAGCGGTTCGCCGGCTGCCACATGCACGCCTTCGACCGGCGTGCGCGCCGCCTCGCCATACTGGCCGTCCTCCTTGGGATTGGCGGCCATGGCGGCGGCCAGCTGCTGGCCGGCGGCCGTCTTTTGCAGCAGCGCGCGGGTCACGTCATTGTCCGCGCCCAGGCTGTGCGGCGCGTTGCTGTCGGATGGGCCGGACATGCTGCTCAATACGGAACCCGCACCGTCCGTGGACGGCGTTTTCTTGTTGCTAGCCATTACATCTCCTGTGAGTAGTCTGCCCCGGGAAGTAACGCTACAACTCCCTCATTCAGCGCACGAACAGGGCAATCAAAATAATGATGGGAATAGGTATGCCGATCAACCACAACAAAATGGAGCGCATCATCACTCTCCTTTACTGCCGCCACTGCCTTGTGCGCGTGGGCGCTGGACCGGCCCGCCATGACGGCGTAGGGAACAGCGCCCACGACAACTACCTTCCGGCAAGGCGCAGAACTTATTTACGCGAACCGAGCAGTTTCGACAGACCATACCCGGCCGCTGCCGCAATCAGCAGGGACATGGCCGGGCGCTCGCGCACATAATCGCGGCCCGTCTCGCCAGCGCGCTGGCAGGCGGCGCCCAATTGCTTGCCGCGCGCCATCACGCGTTCGGAAGCCTTGTTGACGCTGTCGCTGACCTGGCCGATGCGCTCGCCCACCTGGTCCACGCCGTCATGGGCGCGCGTGGCGACCTTGTCGGCCAGGGGCTGGGCCTGGCTTGCCACCTTGTCGATGGTGCGGTGCAAGTCCTGGCGGGTATCCTGGACGTTGCCGTTCATATCGGAGCTGGTTTTTTCAATCGCGTTCATGATGGTTTCCTTTAACAGTGAATAATTTCAACCATGCTCGATGCCGTGACCGAATCATGATTCTCCTCGCTTCGGAGAAAAAGAAGCGACTAAACGCTGCCGGGCTGAGCCATATCAAACAGTGGATCAGCAGCAAGCTGTTGGTACTACCTTAACCGCGACAGTCACCCGCCACTGTGCGCTGCCACACCTTGAGGCCAGACTTAAATTCCTGCTGGAAATAGCAATCCCGACGGTCCGGTGGGGCGGGCGAAAATTCGTGATTTAGGCGTGCAGCCGCGCATCGCGCGTATGGCATCCCACGCCGCGGATGGCGATGGCGCGGAAGACGATGATCAGCAGCCAGCCGAAATGGCCGCCGACGATACGCCACTCAGGGTGGACGCGCAGCATCGACACGCCCAGCAGGAACAGCAAGGGCAGGCAGGCCAAGCGGGCAGAGGATTTCCGCGAACAGGACGCAGTACAGGGTGACGACACGGCCCAGGCTGGTCTTTTGGCAGAGGCGCCGGCGCGCGCAAAGGGCTAGACTCGCTGATGCCATCACTGGCCCAGGCCGTAACCGGCCCCTCCCCCATCCCCGAAGGAAATGCATCATGTCGAAGAAAATCGAAGCCGAAGAAGTCAACTCCCGCCGCAAGCTGCTCGTCAGCGTCGCCGGTGTCGCCGCCGGCGCGGGCCTGCTGGCCGCCGGTGGCGCCAGCGCCGCCGCCAAGCCTGCCGCCGCCGCCGCGCCGGGCAAGCTCAGCGTCAACAGCATCACCGTCAAGGATGGCACCGTCATCCATTTCAAGGACTGGGGCACGGGCACGCCCGTCGTCTTCAGCCACGGCTGGCCCTTGCAGGGCGACGCCTGGGAAGACCAGATGATGTTCCTGGCCAGCCACGGCTACCGCGTGATCGCGCACGACCGCCGCGGCCACGGCCTGTCCAGCCAGCCATGGCAGGGCAATGACATGGATACCTACGCCGACGACCTGGCCACCCTGCTCGACGCGCTCGACATCAAGGGCGCGACCCTGGTCGGCCATTCGACGGGCGGCGGCGAAGTGGCGCGCTACATCGGCCGCCATGGCGAAAAGCGCGTGGCCAAGGCCGTGCTGGTGGGCGCCGTGCCGCCGCAGATGGTCAAGTCGGACACCAATCCCGGCGGCTTGCCGATGTCCGTCTTCGACGGCATCCGCGCCGGCGTGCTGGCCGACCGCTCGCAATTTTTCAAGGACCTGACGGTGCCATTCTTTGGCGCCAACCGTCCCGGCAACAAGGTCTCGCAAGGCATGCGCGATACCTTCTGGCTGCAGGGCATGCAGTGCGGCATCAAGAACGCCTACGATTGCATCAAGCAGTTTTCCGAGACGGATTTCACGGCCGACCTGAAGAAAATTTCCGTGCCGACCCTGGTGGTGCACGGCGGCGACGACCAGATCGTGCCCATCGACGCTTCGGGCAAGGCGGCGGCAAAGCTCATCAAGAACGCCAAGCTGGTCATCTATGAAGGCGCGCCGCACGGCTTGCCAGCAACCCACAAGGACCGCCTGAACGAAGACTTGCTGGCCTTTATCCAGTCCTGAGCGTTCTGCGCTTTCCGCACCGCCGGCGCTCCGGCGGTGTTTCTCGCCGCCGCGCAAAAAAACCGCCCGCCTCCCCCATTCGTATAACTGCCTTGTTTGCCAAGCCGTGCATACTTGTTGCAGCGCGGCATGAGCCGCAGCGAACGACAGGAGTCCCGCGATGGCCAGCATGCACCATTTTCCTCAGAAACAAGACACCGCGCACGCGCAGCGCATGGGCGGCATGGGCGAATTTGCCGCGTCGGTCGCGCACGAAGTGCGCCAGCCATTGGCGGCCATTGCGCTCAATGCCGATGCCGCCTTGCGCTGGCTCGATCACGATCCGCCCCGCCTCGACGAGGCGCGCGCGGCGCTGGCCCTGGTCGCCAGCGCCGGCAGCCATGCCAGCGCCGTGCTGCGCAGCGTGCATGGCCTGGCCTGCAACGCGCCGGGCAGCCACGCTCATTTTGTCGCCGACGACGCCGTGCAAGACTTGCTGCCGCTGCTGCGCGCGCCACTGCAACGCCACGCCATCGACCTGGAAACGCAGCTGGCGCCAGGCCGCCCGCTGCTGCGCGCCGACCCGGTGCAATTCCGGCAAGTCCTCCTGAACCTGCTGATGAATGCCATCGAAGCCCTGCAGGGCACCAGCGGCCGGCCGCGCACGGTGCTGCTGTCCTCGCGCCTGGAGGGCGGCGCGCAGCATTTCAGCGTCGCCGACAACGGCGCCGGCATCGCGCCGCAGGCGGCCGGGCGCCTGTACCAGGCCCTGTATTCCAGCAAGCCGGACGGCATGGGCATGGGCCTGGCCATCTGCCGCCGCATCCTCGACGCGCATGGCGGCCGCCTGTGGCATGCGCCCGGTGCGCCCCACGGCACAGTCTTCCACTTCACCCTGCCAGCACCATGAGCACAGCCATGCACACACCCCGCGACGACGCCGCGCCCCCAGTCTCGCTGCTGATCGCCGACGACCACCCGCTGATCCTGGCCGGCCTGGCCTCGCTGATCGCCTCCCTGCCGGGTTTAGTCCTGCTGGGCCAGGCCGGCACGGGCGTCGCCGCCGTGGAGCTGTACCGGCAATTGCGGCCCGACGTGGTGCTGATGGATTTGAACATGCCGGAAATGCATGGCGTCGAGGCGATCGAGCGCATCTGCGCAGACGACGCGCAAGCGAAGATCGTCATCCTCACCACCTACCAGGGCGAGGACAGCGTGCACCGCGCCCTGCGCGCCGGCGCGCGCGGCTACCTGCTGAAGGATTCCGGCTTCCTGCAACTGACGCAGTGCATCGGCCAGGTGGCCGCCGGCAGGCACTACCTGCCGCCGGAACTGGCGGCGCAGCAGGCCGGCCGCATCGAGGCGAACCGCCTGTCGAAACGCGAGCACGACATCCTGCTGCATCTGTCGGCGGGCAAGAGCAACAAGATGATCGCGCGCAGCGCCGGCATCGAGGTGGGCACCGTCAAATTTCACGTGAATAATATTTTGACCAAGCTCAACGTATCAAGCCGCACCGAGGCGGCCACGGTGGCCGCCCGGCGCGGCTTGCTGGGCGCGTTCTAGCGCATCTTGCTCGGCAGGCAGGGTTCAGGCGACGCCGTCATCCTTCGGCTGCGGCTCAGCCTTGGCCTGCGTTGGCTTCGCTTCTACGCCGCTGATCTTCGGCACGCATTCGCTGCGCAGCCACGACACCGTGATGGCTTCGCCCGCCATCAGGCGCTTGACGCTGGGGACGATCTGTTCGCCGATCAGCATGCCCAGCAGGCCGATCAGGGCTATCGCGGGCGGCGCCGGCGAGCGCACCTGCAAGACGGCGTAAATGATGCCGACCAGCAAGCCCACGGCCAGCGAAATCACATATAACTTCATGGCGCATTCCTTTCGATGAAAAAAAACGCCGCGCGCGGTCAGGCGCGCGGCGCATGGCACGACCGTGCGGGGTTTACTTGGCCGGCACCGGCGCCAGCGTGGCGTGCTCGCCATGGATGCGCTGCGGCGCCTTGTGCACCATCGTGTAGGCGTAGTCGACGCCCATGCCGTAGGCGCCCGAGTGTTCGCGCACGATGGCCATGACGGCGTCATAGGTTGCCTTGTGCGCCCAGTCGCGCTGCCATTCCAGCAGCACCTGCTGCCACGTCACGGGCACCACGCCAGCCTGGATCATGCGCTGCATGGCGTAGTCGTGCGCTTCCTTCGAAGTGCCGCCCGAGGCGTCGGCCACCATGTAGATTTCGTAGTCGCCTTCGAGCATCGCGCACAGGGCGAAGCTGTTGTTGCACACTTCCGTCCACAGGCCCGAAACGACAACCTTCTTCTTGCCGTTGGCGGCCAGCGCGTCGCGCACCTTCTGGTCATCCCACGAATTCATCGAGCTGCGCTCGAGGATATCCTTGCCGGGGAAAACGTCGAGCAGTTCCGGATAGGTGTGGCCGGAGAAGCTTTCCGTTTCCACCGTGGTGATGATGGTGGGGATATTGAACGCCTTGGCGGCCTTGGCCAGGCCCACGGTATTGTTTTTCAGCGCTTGCCGGTCCATCGACTGCACGCCGAAGGCCATTTGCGGCTGCTGGTCGATGAAGATGATCTGGCAATTGTCGGGGGTAAGGACTTCCAGTTTCGGATTGGTCATGATGTCATCCATGCAGAGTAGGGTTGAGTGGGTACTGCCGTGCATCGTATGCCTGGCGGCGCGCCCGCACCACTATCTAAATATAGGCTCCCCCGGGCCATCCCCCCCTGCAGGCTGGCGAGCGCTGCGGTAAAATACCTTTTGCTCACCCTGCTCCGACGACTCTTGATCGATAACTCCTCTTTGCCTGGCAATATCATGCACAGCGATACGGCAGCGATACGCGTGCTCATCGCCGACGACCACCAGTTGCTGCTCGACGGCATCGCGGCCCTGCTGCGCGCCTTTCCCGGCGTGGCGCTGGTGGGCCAGGCCACCGATGGCCAGCAGGCGGTGCAGCAATTTGACGCGCTGCTGCCCGATGTCACGCTGATGGATTTGCAGATGCCGCGCATGAGCGGCCTGGACGCCATCGGCGCCATCCGCGCGCGCCATCCGCAGGCGCGCATCATCGTGCTGACCACCTACAAGGGCGACACCCAGGTGCTGCGCGCCATCCGCGCGGGCGCGGGCGGCTATGTGCTGAAAAGCGCGCTGCGCCACGAACTGCTGGCGGCGATACAGAACGTGCACGCGGGGCGGCGCCACATCACGCCCGAGATCGAGGCGGAGCTGGCGCTGTATGCCTGCAGCGACGTGCTGTCGAACCGCGAACTGGACGTGCTCAAGCAGGTTGCGCAAGGCAATTCCAACCGCGAAACGGGCGCCCTGCTGCAGATCAAGGAAGAAACCGTCAAGGCGCACATGAGCACCATCCTGGCCAAGCTGGGCGCCAGGGACCGCACCCACGCCGTCACCATCGCGCTACGGCGTGGCATCCTCGACGCCTGAGCGGCGCCAGCGCTGCCACCAGCGGCGCAGCGGACCGTGCTCCGCCGGCCAGGCGCGGCGCGCCGGCACCCGCAGGCGCCACTGCGTGCCGCCCCCGTCGCGCCCGCCCACCGACAGGCGCGCACCGAGCCTGGCGGCGCGCTCGCGCATGCCGGGCATGCCCCAGTGCCCGGGAATCTGCCCGTTTGCCGCCACCACCGGCGGCAAGCCCTGGCCATCGTCGCGCACGGCCAGTTCGATGCCGCCGCGCGCATAGCGCACCGCCACCTCGACCACCTGCGCGCGCGCATGCTGGAAGGCATTGCGCAGCGCTTCGCTGGCGATGCGGTAGATTTCGTGCGCGGCGTGCGCATGCAGCGGGCGCGCCTCGCCTTCCTGCGCATAGCGGAACACGATGCCGTGCTGCGCCGCCAGCCGCTCGCCTTCGCGTTGCAGGATGGCGCTCCAGCGCGCGCCGGCATCGTCCCCGGCGCGCAAGTCGTGCACGTGGTCGCGCCCTTCGCCCAGCATGCGATCGGCGTCGTCGAGCGCGCGCAGCATGGCGGCGCGCGCGGGATCATCCTCGGCGAGCGCCATGCTGGCATTGTGAAAGTGCAGGATCATCGCCTGCGTGCCCTGCAGCAGGGTATCGTGCAGCTCGCGCGCGATGCGTTCGCGCTCTGCCTGCTGCGCCTCCATCCGCGCCTGCAGGCGCGCGGCGTGCTGGCGCAGCCGCCAGCGGCAGGCGCCGTACACGGCGGCCAACAGCAGCGCCGCGCACAGGCTGCGGAACCACCATGTCTGGTAGAAGGCGGGCAGCACGCGGAACGGCAATTGCGCCACGGTGCTGGCCACGCCGTCGCCATTCGCCGCGATGACTTCGAAGCGGTAGCTGCCCGGACCCAGGCCCGTGTACTGCGCCAGGCGCCGGCCGCCCGCCTGCTGCCACTGTGTATCGTAGCCGTCGAGCCGGTAGCGGAACTGCAAACGCTCCGGCGTGCCCAGACTGGCGGCGTTGTAATGGAATTGCACGTCGCGCGTGCCTGCCGCCAGCTGCAGGCCGGCGCTTGCGGGCGGATCGACGCGCCGGCCGTCTGCCAGCAGCGCGCCGATTTCAACGCGTGGCGCCGGCAAGGCCGCAAGCGCCTGGCGCGGATCGATCCAGAACGTCGCGCTCTGGCGCGAAAACCAGATCTTGCCATCGTCCGCTTCGGCCACCGAGCGGTTGTGCAGCATGCCGATGCTGCCGTTCAAGCCATCGACGGCGTCGTACGAGGTGGCGCGCATGGCATGGGCGGCGTCGCGCAGCGCCAGGTCCACTTCCGCGGCGGGAATGTGCGCGGCGCCGCTGCCGTGATTGAGCCACAGGCTGCCGTCGCGCGCGCGCAGCAGGCCCACCACGCCCTCGGTGGCGCTGGCCGGCTCGCCGCGCAGGGTGACGAAGCGGCCGCCGCGCCACAGCGCCACGCCACGCTGCCCGCCCGCCCACACCTGCCCTCGGTATTCGATCAGCATGGGAATCTTGCCCAGGTCCAGGCCCTGCGCGGGACCGAAGGTGTGCAGCCGCCCCCGTTCCAGCATGGCGACGCTGCCATCGGCATACGATAGCCACAGGCGCCCGGCCGCGTCGGCCAGCAGCGCCAGCGGCACTTTCGCGCCGCCATCGGGCAGCAGCGGTTCGCGCCGCCAGGCCCCGTCGCGGTACTGGAAAACGCCGGCGCCGCTGAACACGCCCCAGATGCTGCCATCGGGCGCGAGCACGCCGGCGCGCATGCGCTTGACCGCGGCCGCGCCGGATGGATAGGCGACCGTGCGCAGTACGTGCCCATCCTCGCCGGCCAGCTGCTGCAGACCGGCGCGCGCCGCCACCCACAGGCCGCCCGGCGCTTCCAGGATGGCGCTGATGGGGCCCAGGCGCGGCGCGCGCAGCACCGTGCCGTCGGCCCGCGCCAGCAGCAGCGGCCCCAGGACGTCATCGCGCGACAGCCACATCGCGCCTGCCGTTCCGGTCAGCATTTCCTGGGTACGGAACACTTCGGCCACGCCGGGCGCGGCACGCGTGCGCAGGACCACGGGCGCGGCCTGGCGGAAACGGTCCAGGCCGCCGTACGTGGCAACCCAGACATTGCCTTCATTGTCGTCGCACATGGAGGCGACGAGGACATTGCTCAAGCCATCGCGCGGCAGGAACGATTCCGTGTCGCTGCTGATGCCCAGCTGTCCCGGCGCCAGCGCGCCGCCACTGCGCGTGCGGTGCAAGCCGTACTGGCTGTCGAACCACAAGGTGCCGGCGCGGTCGACCAGCATGCTGCCGCTGGTGCCGCTGGTATCGCGGTAAATCCACCGATGATCGAGCTGCTCGTAGCGTTCCAGCGACTCGATGATGCGGATGCCGCGCATCTCCAGCAAATAGATGCGGCCGTCGGGTCCCTGCTGCGGCGGCGCGCGCAGGTCAAGCCGGCCGATGGGCGGCGCGAAGCGCGACTGCGTCGCCTGCCACATGAACAGGCCGTTTTCACTGAACACGGCGATGCGGCCATCGCGGTCGGCAAATACGGCGGACGCCTTTTGCGCCGTGTAGCCCTGCGCCGGTCCCATCGCCTGCCAGCGCCGGCCATCGAAGCGCGAGATGCCGGACACGCCGGCCGCCCACACGGCGCCGTCGCCGCCGATGGCAAAGCCCCAGATGGCCCCCGCCTGCACGCCCTGCGGCTCGGCGTAATTGCGCACCACGCCATCCTTGACGTGGCTGATGCCGCCCACTTGCCAGCCTATCCACATGCCGCCGTCGGCGGCGCGCTTGAGCGCCAGCGCCACCGTGTCGGGAAAGCTGCCCTGGCGCGCGCGCACGGGCTCGAAGCGCAAGCCGTCGAAACGGCGCACGCCCGCATGCGTGCCCAGCCACAGGAAACCGTCATTCCCCTGTGCCATGACGATGATATCGTCGGGCGCGCCCTCACTGGCCGTCCAGCGCGTGTGCTGCAGCTGATGGATGCCGCGTGCGGCATCGATGGCCAGCCCGCAAGGACTGGTCAGCATGAACATCAGCCACAGCAGGAAGGCGCGCATGGCGGCTGTCAGGACACGGGCACGGCGGTCCGTCCGCTACGCTGCTCCACCACGATCAGCCCGCCCAGCAGCACCAACGGCACGGCCAGCGCCGCGAAACCGAAGACCAGGTAGCCAAAGCCGGCAGCGATGGCGCCCAGCGCAAAGGCCAGCAGCGGCCAGAAGAACTTGCCGCAGCGCGCATGGGTGGCGGCATCGGCCGCGCCGCGCAGCACGTCGACGGTGTCGAGCACGATCTGCGTCACGTTCCCCGTCATCATGGAGGTCGGCGCCAGATGCGCCAGCAGCAGACGGCTGGTGGCGCCGTGCACGCCCATGGCGGCCGTGCCCAGCAAGCCGGCGAGCATCGCCAGCGTGCCCACTTCCTTGCCGACCGGCTCGGCCAGCACGCCGAACACCATGAAACCGGCCAACAAGATCCATTGCAGCAGGAAGGCCAGCGTCAACGCCGGACCGCCGCGGCGCTCGATGGCCAGCACCATCAGGCGCGTGACGACGATGCCCGCGATAAAGGCGGGAAAGGCGAGGATTTTCAGCAGGATGGGGATGCGCGTCGGTTCGGCCAGCGCGGCGCCGATCAGCACGAAGTTGCCCGTGACATGGGCGGTAAACAGGCCGAACAGAGCGATAAAGCCCAGCGTATCGACATACCCGGCCAAAAAGCCCAGGCTGGTGCCGTATAAACGGCTGTGTGGTGCTTGATCCATGAGGACTCCCTGCGATGCGGTAAACCGCGATAAAAAATGCATCCGGACGCATGCCCAGCCGCTACTGCCGGCATGGTAATCCATGTCGCGCGCCGCCGCACCCGCCCTTGGACCAGTCGGCGCGCCGCCATACCTGATCTTTTGGCCCGTGTCCGCTCCCGGCCCCTGGGCTACACTGACCGCAGATCCTGGCCGCGCCCCGGCCTCCCCCGCATTGCCACCATGGAGCTGCATCATGACCGAACCGTCCCTTTCCTCCGCCGCGCCGCTGATACTGATCAACGGCTGCTTCCACACCGTCGACAAGTCGCGCCCACAGGCGAGCGCGGTGGCCATCGCCGACGGCAAATTCCTCGCCGTGGGCGATCTTGAAGACGTCATGCGCCACCGCGCGCCCGACAGCCGCGTGATCGACCTGAATGGCCGCACCGTGATTCCCGGCCTGAACGACTCGCACCTGCACCTGATCCGCGGCGGCTTGAACTACAACCTGGAATTGCGCTGGGAAGGCGTGCCTTCGCTGGCCGACGCCCTGCGCATGCTCAGGGAACAGGCGCTGCGCACGCCGAACCCGCAATGGGTGCGCGTGGTGGGCGGCTGGAACGAATTCCAGTTCGCCGAAAAGCGCATGCCGACCCTCGATGAAATCAACGCGGCGGCGCCCGACACCCCCGTTTTCATCCTGCACCTGTACGACCGCGCCCTGCTCAACCGCGCGGCCTTGCGCGTGGTCGGCTACGACAAGAACACGCCGAACCCGCCCGGCGGCGAAATCGTGCGCGACGCTGCCGGCAACCCGACCGGCATGCTGATCGCGCGCCCGAACGCCATGATTTTATATGCGACCCTGGCCAAGGGTCCGACCCTCCCGCGAGAATTGCAAGTCAATTCCACGCGCCAGTTCATGCGCGAACTCAATCGCCTCGGCCTGACCAGCGCCATCGACGCGGGCGGCGGCTTCCAGAATTATCCGGAAGACTACGCGGTGGTCGAGGAACTGGCGCAAAAAGAGCAGCTGACCATCCGCATCGCCTACAACCTGTTCACGCAAAACAAGGGCCGCGAACTGGAGGATTTCGAAAAATGGACGCAGATGGTGACGCCGGACCAGGGCGACGATTACTATCGCCATAACGGCGCCGGCGAAATGCTGGTGTTTTCCGCCGCCGACTTCGAAGACTTCCTCGAGCCGCGCCCGGACCTGGCGCCCGGCATGGACGACGAACTGGAAAAGGTCGTGCGCCACCTGGTGTCCAAACGCTGGCCCTTCCGCCTGCACGCCACCTATGACGAATCGATCGACCGCATGCTGACGGTCTTTGAAAAGGTCAACCGCGATATCGCGTTCGACGGCCTGCACTGGATGTTCGACCATTGCGAGACCATCACGCCGAAAAACATCGACCGGGTCAAGGCGCTGGGCGGCGGCATCGCCATCCAGCACCGCATGGCCTTCCAGGGCGAATATTTTGTCGACCGCTACGGCGCGGAAGCGGCCAAGGCCACGCCGCCGATCGCGCGCATGCTTGCCTCGGGCGTGCCGGTGGGCGGCGGCACCGACGCCACCAGGGTCGCCAGCTATAACCCGTGGACGGCGCTGTACTGGCTGGTATCGGGCCGCACCGTGGGCGGCTTGCGCCTGTACGACGCGGGCAGCCGCTTGTCGCGCGATACGGCGCTGGAACTGTGGACGGCGGGCAGCGCCTGGTTCTCCAGCGAACAAGGCAAGAAGGGCCGCATCCAGGAAGGCATGCTGGCCGACCTGGCCGTGCTGAGCGCGGATTTTTTCAGCATAGCTGAAGAGGCGATCAAGTCCATCGAATCGGTGCTCACCATCGTCGGCGGCAAGATCGTCTACGGCCAGGCGGAATTCACGCCACTGGCGCCGCCTCCCATCCCGGTATTGCCGGACTGGTCGCCCGTGAAAAACGTGGCTGGCCATTACCGTGCCGCGCCGCCGCAAAAGAGCAGCGTCATGCAACAGCACCAGTGCCAGGGCGCCTGCGGCGTGCACGCCCACGCCCACGACGTGGCGCGCAAGAGTTCCGTGCCCGTCTCCAGCCATTCCGGCTTCTGGGGCGCGCTGGGGTGCAGCTGCTTTGCATTCTGATGCCCTGCTGACGCGATTGCCTTTGCTGGCGGCCGGCGCGCTGGCGCTGGCGGCGGCCCTGCCCGCCGCGGCACAACAGAATGTGCAGCTGTACGGCCGCCTGAACGTGGCGCTCGAAGCGCTGCATTCGTCAGGCAGCGGCGAGAGCGTGCAGCGCGTCTCCAACAACCGCTCGGTGCTCGGTTTTCGCGGCAGCGAAGACCTGGGCGGCGGCTGGCAGGCGCTGTTCCAGGTCGAGGGCACCTTGGCGCCCGACACGGGCGCGGGGTCCATCGCCGCGCGCGACACACGCGTCGGCATTGCCGGCCCGTGGGGCACGCTGTTTGGCGGGAACTGGGCCCTGCCCTACAACAGCGCCACGTCCGCGCTCGACCCGTTCTACCCCACCACGGCCGGCTACATGAGCCTGATGGGCAACGGCGCCGGCGCCAGCGAAAGCAATACCAGCAACACGTATTCCTTCGACCGGCGCCAGCAGAACAGCGTGCATTACTGGACGCCGCAGTGGCAGGGCTGGTCGCTGCGCGTGGCGCGCGGCATGGGGGAAGAACGGCCCGCCAACGGCGCGCATCCGGCACTGACGTCGGCCGCATTGATCTACGATGGCGGCACCCTGTACGCTACCCTGGCGCAGGAAGAGCACCACGGCTACCAGGGACGCGGACTCACGGACCGTGGCAGCAAGCTGGCCCTGGCCTGGCGTGTCGATAGCGCCACGCAGCTGGCGCTGGCGCTGGAAAGCCTGCGCTACGACACTGCCACGGGCGAGCTGCGCCGCCGCACGGTGTATGTCTCCGCCACGCGCCAGTTCGGCCGCCATGGCTTGCGTTTCGGCCTGGCGCATGCCCAAAGCGCCAGCGGCGGCGCGCTGGAAACCATCGGCACGGTGCGCGCGGGAGCCGGTACGGGCGCCACCCACGCCACCGCCGGCTACGACTACCAGCTGTCGAAACGCAGCAGCCTGTATGCCTACTACACGCGCCTGGCCAACGGCGGCCACGGCGTCGCCGACTTTGCCATCAACAGCCTGGGACGCGATGCAGCAACAAAGGGCGCCACCATGTCGGGCGTGGCGCTGGGAATCCGGCACAATTTCTGAGGCACGATTTCTGATACGGCGGTTTTCGTGGACAGCCCCGCGCGCGGCGGGTACAGTCAGCAATCGGCAACCAGGGCGGGCATCCACGGACAAACATCATGAAGCGAGCATCAGCGCCGGCGCGCAGCGACTGGGTCAAGTGCGCCGAACCGGTACAAGGGGTCGAACGCATCGAGGCATGGTTCAAGGGCAAGGCCTATGCCATGCACCGCCACGACACCTATGCCATCGGCCGCACGCTGGCGGGCGTGCAGCGTTTCAGCTACCGTCGCGGGCAGCGCGACAGCCTGCCCGGCAATACCATGATCCTGCATCCCGACGAGGCGCACGATGGCCAGGCGGGTACCGACGCAGGCTTCCGTTACCGCATGCTGTATATCGAACCGGCGCTGTTCCAGGACGTGCTGGGCGGACGCGCGCTGCCCTTCATCGAAGGCGGCGTGTCGACCGATCCCCGCCTGGCAGCCGCCACCTCCGCCTTGCTGCCGCACGACGGCCACCCGCTCGAAGCGCTGGAACAGAGCGAGGCGCTGGCCGAGCTGGCGCATGCGCTGGCGGCGGTGGCCGGCACGCCGGCACAGCGCTTGCGAGGCGACTTCCTGGCGGCGCGCCGCGCGCGCGACTACTTGCAGGCGCACTGCACGCAGGCCGTCACCCTGGCGGAACTTGAAGCGGCAACGGGACGCGACCGCTGGAGCCTGTCGCACGACTTTCGCGTGTTCTATGGCACCAGCCCGTACCGCTATCTGACGATGCGGCGCCTGGAAATGGTGCGGCGCCTGCTGCTGGCTGGCGCCACGCTCGCCTCGGCCGCCATGGCCGCGGGCTTCGCCGACCAGAGCCACATGACGCGGCATTTCCTGAAAACCCATGGACTGACGCCTGGCCGCTGGCTGCGCTACGCCGGCGGTAGCACCAAGAGCTGAAAACACCCACGATCGTTCAATACTGCTCGCAAGTGCATGCGTATTCTGGCTGCATCGCCACTTGAACGGAGCACAGCATGTCCACCATCACCATCACCACGCGCGGCCAGGGCCAATCCATCGACCTGGCGCGCAAGGTCGCCCTGATCGACGGGCACTGGCAGCCGCGCGTCATCGCCGAAATGAATGACTACCAATTCAAGGTCGTCAAGGTACTGGGCGAATTCCAGTGGCACCGGCATGCCGATACGGACGAAACCTTCATCGTGCTGGAAGGGCAATTGCGCATCGCCCTGCGCGGTCCTGGCTACGCGGAAGGACACGCCATCGTGCTGCGTGCCGGCCAGATGGCGGTGGTAGCCAAGGGGATCGAACATAAACCGTGCGCCCCCGCCGAAACCAGGCTGCTGCTGATCGAGCCGCGCGGCGTGGTCAACACGGGCGACGGCGACGCGGGCGAGCGCACGGTGGAAAACGATCAGTGGATCTGAGCCGGGGAATGTGACAGACAACAAAAAACCCGCTGACTTTTGCAAGTCAGCGGGTCTTCTGATGAAACTTGGTGCCGTTGGCCGGAATCGAACTGGCGACCTTCACATTACGAATGTGCTGCTCTACCAACTGAGCTACAACGGCGAAGACCCACATTCTACAAACAATGCACAAAATTTGCTAGTGTCAACGCGAACTTTTTTGCATTTTTTCAGCGGCCCGGCTGCGGGCCGCTGAAAATCGTGGAAAAGTGCGGCTTTTTTACTCCGCGTGGTAGGCCGTGACGCGGGCCACTTCGTCTTTCGAGCCGAGGAAGACGGGCACGCGCTGGTGCAGCTTGTGCGGGGCGATGTCCATGATGCGCTGCTGGCCGTCGGTGGCCGCGCCGCCCGCTTGCTCAACGATGAAAGCCATCGGGTTCGCTTCGTACATCAGGCGCAGCTTGCCCGGCATTGACGTGTCGCGCAGGTCGGCCGGGTACATGAAGATGCCGCCGCGGTTCAGGATGCGGTGCACGTCGGCCACCATCGAGGCGATCCAGCGCATGTTGAAGTTGGTGCCGCGCGGACCCGTGTCGCCGGCCAGCAGTTCGTCGACATAGCGCTTCACGGGCGGATGCCAGTGGCGCGCGTTCGACATGTTGATGGCGAATTCCTTCGTCGTCGGCGGAATCTGCATATTGCTTTGCGTGAGGACCCACGAACCCATTTCGCGGTCCAGGGTGAAGCAGTTCACGCCATTGCCGAAGGTCAGCACCAGCATGGTTTGCGGGCCGTACACGGCGTAACCGGCCGCCACTTGCTTGCTGCCCGCCTGCATGAAGTCCTGTTCGGTCGGCTGCCCCATGCCTTCCGGCGCCTTCAGCACCGAAAAGATGGTGCCGATGGAGACGTTGACGTCGATGTTCGACGAGCCGTCCAGCGGGTCGAACAGCAGCATGTATTCGCCCTTCGGATAGCGGTTCGGAATCGGGTGGATCGATTCCATCTCTTCCGACGCCATGGCCGCCAGGTGGCCACCCCATTCGTTCGCTTCGAGCAGTATCTCGTTGGAGATGATGTCGAGTTTTTTCTGCACTTCGCCCTGCACGTTTTCCGTGTCGGCCGTGCCCAGCACTTCACCCAGGGCGCCCTTGCCGACGGCGTGGCTGATGGTTTTGCACGCGCGCGCGACGACTTCGATCAGCAGGCGCAGTTCGGCCGGAATGCTGTTGTTCGAGCGCTGCTCTTCAACCAGGTATTGCGTAAGACTGATGCGTTTCATGAATTCCCTTTGTTGGTTATGTCGTTATTTTAAGTGTCGCGTGCGGTGATTGTCGGCCTGCGCGCCGTTGGCGCTCAGCCGACCTACGAAATCATGACGCCGCGTAGGTCGGATTAGCCCGCAGGGCGTAATCCGACATGCCATCAATTGGCCAATGCCTTGCTGACGACTTCCATCACGTCATTCGACAGGCTGGCCTGGCCGGCGACTTTTTCCAGCGCGTCGCGCATGTGGTTCTGCAGCGCGGGCACGTAACGGCGCCAGCGATCCATGGAGCGCGCCAGGCGCGCCGCCACTTGCG
Source organism: Janthinobacterium sp. JF4 (assembly GCF_059617925.1). NCBI lineage: Bacteria > Pseudomonadati > Pseudomonadota > Betaproteobacteria > Burkholderiales > Oxalobacteraceae > Janthinobacterium > Janthinobacterium sp. JF4. Next base: position 139,088 of record NZ_JCAQAV010000005.1, read on the forward strand.
GGTTCAGGGCGTCGAGCGCGATGACTTGCTCGGCCCAGAAGGCGTAGCCGCTGCCGTCTTGCGCATGGAATTGCGACGGATTGCCATTGGTGAAATTGAAGATCAGGCTGCGCGCGCGGTTCGGGTTTTTCAAGGTGAAGGCCGGATGCGTCATCAGCTGGCGCACGGCTTGCACGTCGGTCGTTGGCGCAGCTGCCTGCATGGCGAACCACTTGTCGACCACCAGCGCTTCGTTCTCGAAGTCGACATAGAAGCTGGCAAGGGCCGCCTGCGCATGCGGCTGCGAGCCGGAATGAATCAGCGCCGCCAGCGCCGCGGCGCGGTCGGTCATGTTGCCGGCATTGTCGAACTGCAGCCGCGCCAGGTCCAGCTCCGCCGCTTCGGGCGCGATCAGCAGATACGACAGGGCCAGGTTTTTCAGCGCGCGCTTGCCGGCCGACAGGGCGTCAGGGCTGTACTCGCCCGGCGTCTGGTTGGCGTGGTATTGCGCCAGCAGTTCAGGCTTCAGGGCGGCCGCGATGGTGCGGCGCATGAACTGGCGCGCCGCATGGATCGCTTGCGGGTCGACTTGCGCCATGCGCTCGGCGATGATGGTTTCCGACGGCAGGATCAGGGCCAGTTCGCGGAAGGCGGGATCGAGCGTTGCGTCGACCAGCAAGGCGCGCTGCGCTGCGATGAAGGTGTCGTCCAGCGCCAGAGCCTCTCCGGCGGCGACGGCGCCGGTCAGTTTCAGCAGGCGCTCCATGGCCAGGCGCTGGCCCGCTTCCCAGCGGTTCACCGGGTCGCTGTCATGGCGGAACAGGTGCAGCAGCTCGGCGTCGGTGTAATCGTATTCCAGCACCACGGGCGCGGAAAAGTCGCGCAGCAGCGACGGCACGGGGGCTTCCGTCACGTTCGTGAAGCGGAAGGTCTGCGACGCTTGCGTCAATTCCAGCACGACACTGGCAGCGCCGTTCGATGCCACGCCGTCGACGTGCAGCGGCAGGTCGCGGCCGTCCGCTGCCAGCAAGCCGACGGTGACGGGAATGTGGAACGGCAGTTTCTTCGGCTGGCCCGGCGTGGCGGGGCAGCTTTGCGCCAGGGTCAGTTCGAAGGTCTGGCTGGCAGCATCGTAGCGCGTGGAAGCGGCCACCACCGGCGTGCCGGCCTGGCTGTACCAGCGCTCGAACTGGCTGAAGTCGCGGCCATTCGCGTCCGCCATGGCGGCACGGAAGTCGTCGCACTGGACGGCCTGGCCATCGTGGCGCTCGAAGTACAGGTCCATGCCCTTGCGGAATCCGTCGCGGCCCACGAGGGTCTGGTACATGCGCACCACTTCGGCGCCTTTTTCGTAGATGGTGACCGTGTAAAAATTATTGATTTCGACGAAGGAGTCGGGACGCACGGGATGCGCCATCGGACCGGCGTCTTCGGGGAACTGCGCCTGGCGCAGGGTGCGCACCTGGTCGATGCGCGTGACGGCGCGGCCCGTGTCCGTGCCGATCATGTCGGCCGAAAACTCCTGGTCGCGGAACACCGTCAAGCCTTCTTTCAGCGACAGCTGGAACCAGTCGCGGCACGTCACGCGGTTGCCGGTCCAGTTATGGAAGTATTCATGGCCCACCACCGCTTCGATGCCCGCGTAGTCGACGTCGGTCGCCACGCGCGAGTTGGCCAGCACATACTTGGTATTGAAGATGTTCAGCCCCTTGTTTTCCATCGCGCCCATGTTGAAGTCGCCCACGGCGACGATCATGAAGCGGTCCAGGTCCAGCTCCAGGCCGAAGCGCTCCTCGTCCCAGCGGATCGAGTTTTTCAGCGACTGCATGGCGTAGTCGGTTTTATCGAGGTTGCCGTCTTCCACCCACACCTGCAGCAGCACTTCGCGGCCCGATTTCAGGGTATAGCGTTCTTCCTGGCACACCAGGCGCGCCGCCACCAGGGCGAACAGGTAGGACGGTTTCTTGAACGGGTCTTCCCACTTGGCGTAATGGCGGCCGTCACCGAGGTCGCCCTCTTCGATCAGGTTGCCGTTCGATAGCAGCACCGGATAGTGTTCCTTGTCGGCGCGCAGCATGACCGTGTACTTGGCCATCACGTCCGGACGGTCCGGGAAGAAGGTGATGCGGCGGAAGCCCTCCGCTTCGCACTGCGTGAAGAAATTATGGTTCGACACGTACAGGCCGGACAGCGAGGTATTGTCCTGCGGCGCCAGCACGGTTTCGATATCGAGCGTAACATCGTCCGGTGCCTTCGGGATGGTCAGCATGCCGGCCGTCAGCTTGTACTGCGACGGCTTCAATACCTTGCCGTTCAGGCGCACCATCACCAGTTCGATGTGTTCGCCGTGCAATTCGATGCTGCGGCTGGTGCCGGCCGGGTTGTGGCGCATGCGGATCCGGCTCGCCACCACTGTGCGGGCGGGATCGAGATCGAAACCAAGTTCGACGCTGTCGACCAGGAAGCTGGGCGGCGTGTAATCTTTGCGGTAAATCGTCTGAGGGCTGTCTGTGCGCATAGGGAATGGGTGGGAGCGGAGGCAAAAGCCTATTTTACCAACACCAGCCCCCCGATAGTCGCGATTCAGCTCAGGAATGTTGGATTCCCTTACACGCCGACATGTCAGGTAACATTCTGTAATAATGAATGGAAATAAATGGAACTATTCTTACAATAATAAGCGATAAATTGCGTCTACTATCAGGAGATCATGCAATGAAACGATATCTCACCATCATGATGGCCGCATTGACCGTGTTGCTGACCGGATGCGCCACCACCATACGCAATGACGTGACCGTCTTCCACGAGTGGCCTGCGCAATTGCAGGACAAATCGTATGCGTTTGAAGCGCCGGCGGCGGAAAACGACACGCTGGAGTACCGCAGCTACCAGAACCTGGTGCGCGCCGAACTGGCCAAGCACGGCTTCGGCGAAGCTTCCGGCCCGGCGGCAGCCAATTTGCGCGTGGCGATGCAGTTTTCCACCGTCGACTATCCTGAGCGCGTGCTGCAGGCATCCGATCCGTTCTGGTATGGCCCGGGCTACTGGCCTGGCCGCTATGGCTATCGTTACGGCGCGTGGCCAGGCTATGGCCGCTTTGGCTATAACCCCTACTGGTATGGCCCGATGGACGTGGAAGAAAGCGTGCGCCATAAATACGAACGCGAATTGCGCGTGACGATCAATGACCGCAATGGCAAGAAACTGTACGACGTGACCGTGCAATCGACCAGCAACAAGCGCGCCACGTCGCAAGTGATGCCGGCCATGGTGGCCAGCGCCTTTGCCGACTTCCCCGGCCAGAGCGGCGTGCCGCGCAAGGTCGAAGTCAAAGTGGAATAAGTCACTAACGCTCAAAAAACCGGCTTGCGCAGCGCTGCGCAAGCCGGTTTTTTTTCACTCAAGAATAATACGCCTCGGCGGCAAAGGTGAGCGCGCCGATCAGGGCCACGGCCAATGCCAGCACAATCAGCAGGCGGCCGAACTTCGGCGCGCCGTCTCTGTCGCTGCCGCCGCTCATGGCACGATGATGGTTGAGCCGGTGGTCTTGCGCCCTTCCAGATCCGTGTGCGCCTGGGCGATATGGGCCAGATTGTAGCGCTGGTTGATCTCGATCTGCACTTCGCCGCTGCTGACGACGCCGAACAGCGAGGCCGCCATCTCTTCCAGGTTCGCGCGGTTGGAGGCATAGCTGAACAGGGCCGGGCGCGTGAGGAACAGCGAGCCGCGCGAGGCCAGCTCGGACAAGGTAAACGCCGGCACGGGGCCGGAAGCGTTGCCGAAGCTGACCATCATGCCCAGCGGCGCCAGGCAGTCGAGCGAGCCCGTAAACGTATCCTTGCCGATGGAATCGTAGACGACGGAGACGCCCTTGCCGCCCGTGATCTCGCGCACGCGCTCGACGAAGTTTTCCGTGTTGTAGTTGATGACGTGGGCCGCGCCATGCGCCTTGGCCAGCGCCGCCTTTTCATCGGAGCCAGCCGTGCCGATCAGGTTTACGCCCAGCACTTTCGCCCACTGGCAGGCGATCAGGCCCACGCCGCCCGCCGCCGCGTGGAACAGGATGGTGTCGCCCGCCTTCAGGGCCACCGTGCGGTGGAACAGGTATTGCACCGTCAAGCCTTGCAGCATCATGGCGGCGGCCGTATCGAAGCCGATGCGCTCGGGCAGCACCAGCAGCAGGGCCGCCGGCAAGTTGCGCTGCTGCGCATACGCGCCATTGATGCGCGCCGCATATGCCACCCGGTCGCCGACCTTGACTTCCGTGACGCCCTCGCCCACCGCCTCGACGATGCCCGCGCCCTCGACGCCGAGGCCATTGGGCAGCGGCTGCGGATATAAACCCGAGCGGAAATACACGTCGATGAAATTGAGGCCGATGGCTTCATGCTTGACGCGCGCCTCGCCGGGACCGGGCGGCGCCAGTTCCACATCCACATATTCCATCACGTCCGGGCCGCCCACGCGCTGTACGCGGATGGCTTTGGTGGTAATCGTTGCGCTCATGCTCATCTCCTCATCTCGGTGAATCAGGCGGCAGCAACGGCCAGCGCCTGCAACTGCGACAGCACCAGGTGCGCCGATGACAGATTCGTCGCGCACGCCACGTTGTGCACGTCGCAGGCGCGCACCAGGGCGTTGATGTCCGGCTCGTGCGGCTGCGGCGTCATCGGGTCGCGCAGGAAGATCACGCAATCGATCAAGCCTTCCACCAGCAGCGAGCCGATCTGCAAGTCGCCGCCGAACGGGCCGGAATGCTTGCGTTCCACTTGCAAGCCCAGCTCGTTGATCAGGCGGCCGCCCGTGGTGCCCGTGGCCGACAGTTCGCAACCCTTCAAAAAATCCAGGTATTCGCCCGCCAGGGTAATCATGTCATCTTTTTTCTTGTCGTGGGCAATCAGGGCGATGCGTGTTTTCATGATGAGGACCATTTCAGTGGGTGGAGGAATTATTTCTTTTTCGACAGCAAGTAAATGCCGGCCAAGACCAGGCTGGTGCCAGCCAGTTGCCAGTTGGTGATCGGTTCATCGAGGATCATCGCGCCCAGGAACAGGGTCGAGACGGGGCCGATCATGCCCGCCTGCGAGGCGACGGGCGCGCCGATGCGCTCGACGGCGATCATCGTCATGAAGACGGGCATCACCGTGCAAAAAATGCCGTTCAGCAAAGACAAGCCATACACGGGCATGGGCTGGATCAGCAGCTCGACGGGGCGCAAAATGAAAAACTGGGCAATGCAGGCAAAGCTGGCCACGCACATCGCGTAGGAAACGAGCCGCATCGAGCCGATGCGTTTCACCAGTTCGCCCGAGCCCAGCAGATACACGGCATACGAACAGGCCGAGCCCAGCACGAGAGTCGACCCCAGCGCCACATTGCTGGCGCCGCCCTGCAAGTCGTGCACGAACACCAGCACGATGCCGCAATACGAGGTGAGCAAGGCCAGCCACTGCAAGCGGCTGATGCTCTGCTTGAAGTACACGGTGGTAATCAGGAGCACGAAGGTGGGCGTGAGAAACAGGATCAGCCGCTCCAGCCCCACGGAAATATATTGCAGGCCCAGGAAATCCAGATAGCTGGACAGGTAGTAGCCGACAACGCCCAGCCCGACCAGGCGCCAGCGGTCACTGGTCGACAGCGGCGGCTCCGTGCGCATCTTCCACCAGGCGATGACGGCGAACACAGGCAGCGAGAAAATCATCCTGAAGGCGATCAGGGTGACGGCGTCGATCTGGTAGCGGTACAGCAGCTTGGCGACGATGGCCTTGGTGGAAAACAGCACCGCCCCGCCCACGGCGATGGCCAGGCCACCGAGGTAGACGGAACGGGGAAGCGAAGATGGGGTGGCTTGCGGGGAACTGGAGCTCATGCCCAGATTGTAAGGCAAAAGCCAAAGGCGGCTGATAACTCCAACGGCAAATACTGGGGTCGGACCCTGAGGGTCCGACCCCAGCCCTTGCCTTGGGGTTAACTTTCAAGAAACAAGTTTAAGAAACCACCACCGCCGCCGCCCCTGCATTGACCGTCGCCGTCGTCACGCGCGCAATCACGTTGCTTGGCGCCGCCGTGCCGATCAGTTTATTCACCTGCTTGAACTGCGCCACCAGCTTGCCCGGCGTCAAGGTGACCACCGTGTAGCCCTGCGCGTCCGTGTTCAAATGTTTGATCCACGGGTTGTTGCCCAGCCCGGACAATTGCTGCGCCAGGCCCAGCAGGGTCACAGTGAAGTCAGTGCTCGCTTTCAAGCCCATCTGCACGGCAGCGACCGTCGCGTCCAGTTGCGCTTCCGGCACGCCCTTGGCGGCCAGGGAGCCGCGCAGCTGCACGCGCAATTGCTCCAGCAGGCTGTCGATGGTGGGCGCGGCCTTGCCCATGGTGTAGTCGAGCAGGTTGATGTCGAGATTGACCGTGCCCAGACCCGTGACGGGAATGGCCAGCGGATAGCTGACGAGGGTGCCGATATCGCCCATGCTGCCGGCGGCCGACTTCAGGTAGCTGAAGAAGGAATCGGAACTCACGCCGGCCGACACCAGGTCCACCATGACGGGCGTGCCGCCGCCGGCCGCGTCAAAATCATCGCTGACGGTGCCGGCAAAGAACGAGTGGATATCGCCCGTGAGCGCCACCACGTTGCCGATGGCATTGTTTTTCAGGTGCGCCATCAGGTGCTTGCGCTCGCTGTTGTAGCCATCCCACTGGTCGCAATTGAGCAAAAAGCGCGTGAAGAATGGCGCCAGCGCCGCCTGCTGTCCCGAAGCGGCGACAAAGCTTGACGCGGCGCCCTTGGCCTGCACGTCGGGCTTGATCCAGCCGAAGGCGATCACTTGCGCGGCGGCGGCCGGCGAGGCGCTGTTGTAGGCGGCCACCGTGATGCCGGCCTGGGCCGCGCTCAAGCCGGCGCCCACGGCGGCGGCGCCCTGCGCGCCGGCGTTGGCTGCCGCGCCGGCGATCGCCATGGCCGCCGCTTGCGCCAGGGTCGTCGATGCGCCCGCCGTGGAAGCGGCCACGATGGCCGAGGCCAGCGGCACGCTGCCGCCCACCAGAGGCAAGGTGCTGGCGATGGCCTTGCCCACGTTCGCCATGGCGCTCAGGGCCAGCAAGGTGGCAATCGCATCCGTGCCATTCAAGCCCATGCGCAGCAATGACACTTCATTGCCCCACAGCTTCCAGGTGGACGTGGCCGCCTTCATCTTGCTTTTCCACCAGTCGCGCTGGGTCGTGCCCAGCATGCCCACGGCGGCCAGCGGGTCGGCGCCGGCCTTGGTGGCGGCGGCCATTTTCTGCCCTTCCACGCTGTCGAACAGCGCTTGCGGCACCAGGTAGCGGCTGCCGATGCTGCCCAGCGGCTTGCCCGTGGCCGGGTTGATGGTCGACTCGGCAATCGCATGGTCGGCGCGGTACAGGCGCTCGTCCGTCATGACCAGCTGCATCAGTTTGCCGAACTGGAAATCGCGGTAGATCTGGATGTTCTGGAACGTCGTCGCGGCAGCGTCGAACGTGACGTCGGCCGGCATGTATTCGAACCACGCCTGGTTGGCGCTGCGGCGGCGGGCCGGTTGATGCAGATCGCTGCCGTCGGCGGCCACGATGCCTTCATAGGTGGACGCATCCTGCCAGGCGTCGTCCGTGAATTCGTGGTCGTCCCAGATGGCGATGAAGGCGAAGCGCTCGTGCACGGCTTGCAGGCGCGCATCGGTGCGGTATTTCTTGTACAGGTAGCGGTAATCGGCCACCGTGGTGGCGTATTTCGCGCCGGACGTGCCGCTTTTATACGTGCCGTCCGGTAGTTTCAGCTGGTCGTGACGGCTTTCCACGGCGCCGCTCTGGAAGGCCTCGCCCACCGTTTCGTAGATGTAATCGCCCAGGTGGACGATGAAATCCAGGCTTTCATTGACGGCGATGTGCGACAGCGCGCCCCAGTGGTTGATGCTCCAGTCCTGGCACGTCAGGTAGGCGAACTGCAGCTGCGATACGTCAGCCGTGGCGGCGGGCGCCGTCTTGAAGCGGCCCACGTTCGAGCGCACGTCGCCGGCGATGAACTGGTAAAAATACACCTGGCCCGGCTGCAAGCCCGTCACCTTGTGGCGCAGGGTGTTGTCGAAATCGGCTTTCAGGGGCAGCTTGGCGTCGACGATGGGCGTGCCCACCAGGGCCGTGTTGCCGCCCAGGGCAGCCTTGTTGTCGCTGGCGCTGACGATCAGGCGCACGGCGACGTCGGACTTGCCGGCCACGGCGGGCGCGACGGCGTCGAAACTGGCGGGCACGACGCGCGTCCACAGCATGGCGCTGTCGGCGCGCGGGTCGCCCGACGCCACGCTTTGCGGGAATTTCCAGTCGCTGCCCGACGCGAGCGGCACGCCGGGATCGCTGTAATCGGTGCTGCCGCAGGCGGCGAGGCCGACGGTGGCCACGGAGACGGTAATGAAGCCGCCCAATTTCAGAAATTGCCGCCTGTCCATTTGACTTGCCATGATGTCGCGCCCTCGATATGGTGAAAGCGCGTCACTTTAGCAACAGATTGTGTCATCCTGATGACGGGGCCAAGCCGCTTGGCAGGGGGCCGATATGCTAAAATGTCGGCCACAATTGAACACCCGTCTAAGGAAGATTCGACATGGCAGGACATAGCAAATGGGCCAATATCAAGCATAAAAAGGCTGCCACCGATGCCAAGCGCGGCAAAATCTGGACGCGCCTGATCAAGGAAATCACGGTCGCGGCCCGCATGGGCGGCGCCGACGCCATCACCAATCCGCGCCTGCGTCTGGCCGTCGACAAGGCGGCCGATGCGAACATGCCAAAAGACAACGTCCAGCGTGCGATCAACCGCGGCAGCGGCGGCGTCGACGGCGCCAACTATGAAGAAGTGCGCTACGAAGGCTACGGCGTGGGCGGCGCAGCCGTCATCGTCGAATGCATGACCGACAACAAGGTGCGCACGGTGGCCGAGGTGCGCAATGCCTTCAACAAGAACGGCGGCAACATGGGCAACGAAGGCTCGGTCGCCTTCATGTTCCAGCATTGCGGCCAGCTGCTGTTCGCGCCGGGTACCGATGAAGACAAGCTGATGGAAGCGGCGCTGGAAGCGGGCGCCGACGACGTCATCGCCGATGAGGAAGGCGGCTTCGAAGTAGTCACTCCCGTGCATGATTTCGCCGCCGTCAAGGAAGCGCTGGAAGCGGCCGGTTTCAAGGCCGAAGTGGCCGAAGTCATCATGAAGCCGGCGACGGAAACCGTCTACACGGGCGACGACGCCATCAAGATGCAAAAGCTGATCGATGCGCTGGAGCTGCTGGACGACGTGCAGGAAGTGTTTACGAACGCCTTAATCGAGAACTAAGCAAAAAATAAGCTATACACCTCAAGGGCGGCGCCGCCGCCCTGCAACCCACACTGAACGAACGGTCCCTATGAAAATTCTGGTAGTCGGCTCTGGCGGCCGCGAACACGCCCTGGCCTGGAAACTGGCCCAGTCCGAACGCATACAGATGGTGTATGTCGCGCCGGGCAACGGCGGCACCGCGCGCGATGCGCGCCTGGTCAATCTCGACATCAGCGACCCGCAATTGCTGGCCGATTTCGTTCAGCAGGAACACATCGGCCTGACCGTCGTCGGCCCGGAAGTACCTCTGGCGGCGGGCATCGTCAACCTGTTCCGCTCGCGTGGCCTGAAAATCTTCGGCCCGACGAAAGAAGCGGCGCAGCTGGAATCGTCGAAAGACTTCGCCAAGGCCTTCATGCAGCGCCACGGCATCCCGACGGCCGCCTACCAGACCTTCTCCGACGTGGCCCCCGCGCACGCCTACATCGACGCCCTGGGCGCGCCCATCGTCATCAAGGCCGACGGCCTGGCCGCCGGCAAGGGCGTGGTCGTTGCCATGACGCTGGAAGAAGCGCACCAGGCGGTCGACATGATGCTGGCTGACAACCAGTTCGGCGACGCCGGCGCGCGCATCGTCATCGAGGAATTCCTCGCCGGCGAAGAAGCGAGCTTCATCGTCATGTGCGACGGCAAGAATATCCTGCCGCTGGCCACCAGCCAGGACCACAAACGCCTGAAGGACCACGACCAGGGCCCGAACACGGGCGGCATGGGCGCGTACTCGCCGGCGCCCATCGTCACGCCGGCCATGCATGCGCGCGTCATGCGCGAGATCATCGTGCCGACCATCCAGGGCATGGCCAAGGATGGCATCACGTTCACGGGCTTCCTGTACGCAGGCCTGATGATCGACGAGAAGGGCACGCCGAGGACCTTGGAATTCAACTGCCGCATGGGCGACCCGGAAACGCAGCCGATCATGGCGCGCCTGAAAACCGACCTGGTGACCGTCATGGAACATGCCGTCAACGGCACGCTCGACGCCGTGGAACTGGAATGGGACCGCCGCACGGCCGTTGGCGTCGTGATGGCCGCCGCCGGCTACCCGGACGATCCCGTCAAGGGCACGTCCATCGGCGACATCCCGGCCGAAACGCCTGACTCCGTCACCTTCCATGCGGGCACCCGCATCGAAGGCGAACGCCTGGTCACCAACGGCGGCCGCGTGCTGTGCGTGGTGGGTCTGGGCGACAGCATCAAGATGGCGCAGAAGCAGGCGTATGAAACCGTGGAAAAAATCCATTTCGACGGCGCGCAGTACCGCCGCGACATCGGCTGGCGCGGCCTGAAGCACTAAGCACGCCCCTGGCGAAAAACGGCGGGGCCGGCGCGGAATGCATCCGCCCCGGCCCCGTTTGCATTTTGATCGTCCCCCATTCCTCGCCATGACAAGGCAGTATTGCCTGACGTGGTTTCGTGCCGCCAGCTGCTGGCCCGTAACGACCTTGCGCCCGCTGCCGCAACAAAGGTGCTGGCAGTGTCGGTGCTGCAGCAAGGCGACTTTACTTTCCAGCGCAGCAAGGAGGGCAAGAACTGGTCAGCAACACCGCAGTTCAGGATAGAACTGGATCAGGCCCAACTTCAATAGTACGCTGGGGAAACGAGATTGCATTGTAAAATTTACCATCTTGATTCTTGATAAACCCACTCCGATGACAAGCAATCTACCTGTGTCCACGCATACTTCCGGCGAGGCGCTGCATGCACTGAAGCGGCTCACGCGCCGCCAGCGCGACGCGGCCGGCAATGGCTGGTCGATGACGCCGCAAATTGCCGGCGCACCGCGCCAGGCCACAGTAAAAGAGTGAGTCCATGCATATCGAACCGCCCCACGCATCGCTGTGCCAGCTGCACCAGCTTGGCCTGATCACCGCGCAGGAACTGGACGAGGCCAACTCGGAACGCGATGTCGCCGCCCATGAGCGCCTGCACCCGCCCGAGGATCCGGTCGACATGCCGGAACTGGCGCAGGACGCCGATCTGGTCAGCACCCTGGGCTGGCTGCTGCTGACCGATCTGCTGCCCAAGAATGACTTCGGCCAGCGCGTGGCCAAACTGCCACCCCGGCAACAGGCGCTGGCAGCAGAGGGGGTGCGGCACTACAACCGCCGCGAGGTCGACGCCTTGTACGAGCTCGATTTGCTGAACCAGTTCCAGCGCGATGCGGCACACGCGGCGGCGCCAGCCGACCGCATGTTTTATACGCCCTGGATCGCCATGCGCTGGCTGGTAGTCAACGACATCCTGCCGACGGCGCAGTTCGAGGCGCTGGCAGTGCGCGTGCGTGCCCATGGCAGCGAACTGGCGCGCGACATCATGGAAGCGTCCAGGCTGCGCCATGGTCACGACTGCATCCCGTACAAGCGGCCACCGGCCTGGAAAGGCGCGCTGATCGTGCTGGGGCTGATCCTGGTGATGTCCGTCGTGTACGGCTGGCTGACCGGAGGCCTGCAGCCATGAGCACCGATCCACGCCTGCTGCCGCTGGCAGAATTGCTGCGCCTCGGCCTGATCACCAGCGACGAATACGACGATACGCTGGCCGAGCTGGAGATCATCGAGCTGCAGCGCGCGCACAATGCCGCCGAAGACATTGATGTGCCGGAACTGGCGATGAATGCCGACCAGATCAGGACGCTGGCCTGGCTGCTGAGCGCCGAACTGGTGCCCGAAGAGCGTTTTTTCAAGATGCTGCGCAAGCTGCCCGCTGATGAACCACGCCGGCAACTGGCCAGCGCCGCGCTGCAGCAGGTGAACCGGCAGGCGGTCGATGCGCTGTACGAGCAGAACCTGATCAACCCGTGGCAGCGCGACGCCGCCCACGACAGCCTGCCAGCCGAGCACCTGGCCGCCACGCCCGTCGCGGCCTTGCGCCATATGCTGAAACAGGGCACGCTATCGCCGCTGCAATACAAGGAGCTGCAAGCGCGCACGCGCGCGAACGGCTCGCCACTGGCGCGCGTGATCGTCGATGCCGCCGGCAAAGCGCCGGCCCGGTATGGCCGGCGCGCCGCGCGCCCGTTCAACGTCCTGATGATCGTGCTGATGCTGGCGATGCTGATGCTCGTGGCGATTGTGGGACCGTTGTGGCTCAAGCGCGAGCAGCCAACGCCGGTGGCACCGCTGGCGCAGCCAGTCGGCACGGTGGAACGCGACGACCTGCGGCAGCGCGCGGCGCAAGCAGTCGACGCCGCCGGCCAACCGGGCCGCGACAGCGTGCAATATGATGTCCATGTGGTGCAGGACAAGCCGCCTCGGTAAAGCAGGGCCGGCAACGGCATCGCCGGTTTTGCTATCACAAAAATCCGTTACAGGGTACAATCCGTCCTTACTTTTTTATTTCGGCCTCGTCGGCCCGCGCGATGTCGTCAACTCCCTCTCCTTCGGCCGTCAAGGCCTATTTGCTCGATTTGCAAAACCGTATCGTGCAGGCGCTCGAAGCGCAGGACGGCAAGCCCTTCCTGACCGATGCCTGGCAGCGCCCCGAGGGCGGCGGCGGCATTTCGCGGCTGATCGAGGAAGGCAATGTATTCGAGCGGGGCGGCGTGAATTTTTCGCACGTCACCGGCGCCGCATTGCCGCCATCGGCCGCGGCCGCGCGCCCTGAGCTCGGTGGCAAGGCGTGGGAAGCGATGGGCGTGTCGCTGGTGCTGCATCCGCATAATCCGTATGCGCCCACGGTGCACATGAACGTGCGGTTTTTCAGCACCGTGAATACCGAGGGCGAACCCGTATGGTGGTTCGGCGGCGGCATGGACCTGACGCCGTATTATGGCGACGCGGGCGACGTGAAGCACTTTCACCAGGTGTGCCATGATGCGCTGGCGCCGTTTGGCGACGAGCTGCATCCGAAGTTCAAGCAGTGGTGCGACGAGTATTTCTACCTGAAGCACCGGCGCGAAGCGCGCGGCGCCGGTGGTATTTTCTTCGACGATTTCAATGCCCTGGGCTTTGACGACAGTTTCGCCATGCTGCGCAGCGCAGGCGACGCTTTCATTGACGCCTATGTGCCGATCCTGGCGCGCCGCAAGGACACGCCCTACGGCGAACGCGAACGCGATTTCCAGTGCTACCGGCGCGGACGCTATGTCGAGTTCAACCTGGTGTTCGACCGCGGCACCCTGTTCGGCCTGCAGTCGGGCGGCCGCACCGAGGCGATCCTGATGTCGATGCCGCCCGTGGTCAAGTGGCGCTACGACTGGCACCCGGAAGCGGGCAGTCCCGAAGCGGCGTTGTATACTGACTTCCTCGTGCATCGCGACTGGCTGCAGGCGTGAAGGAAAGTGGTACGGCGAACGGTACGGCATGCGTGGCGCTGCTCGGTGGCAGCTACGATCCCGTGCATCGAGGCCATGTCGCGCTGGGCACGCATTTTTCCAGCCTGCTGCACGCCGATGAACTGCGCGTGATTCCGGCCGGCGCGCCCTGGCAAAAGAGTCACCTGGGCGCCACCGGCCAGCAGCGCGCCGAGATGGCCAGCCTGGCGTTTGCCGGCCTGCCCCTGCCGGTCGTGATCGACCGCCAGGAAATCGAGCGCAGCGAACATGGCCAGGCCAGCTACACCATCGATACCTTGCGCCAGGTACGCGCCGAGCTGGGAGCGCGCGCCTCCATCGTTTTCCTGATGGGCGCCGACCAGCTGCAGCGGCTCGCGACCTGGCGCGAATGGCAGCAATTATTTGAATACGCGCATATCTGCGTCGCGGCCCGCCCCGGCTTCGCGCTGAATGACACCGCAGTGCCGCAAGTGGTCGCCGAAGAATTTTCGCGCCGCCTGGGGTCACTGGAAAGCATCCGCAACACGCCGCACGGTCTGACTTATCTGGCACAGGACTTCGCGGTGGATATCTCCGCCACCGAAATACGTGCGGCATTACAACGGGGGAATCGGGCAAACTCGCTTGTTTCCCCGCTAGTGCTAGACTATATTGAACAACATAATTTATACAAAAGCTAAATGGACATCAAAAAACTGCAAACCCTCGTCGTTGACGCCCTTGAAGACGTCAAAGGCCAAGACATCGCCGTCTTCGAAACGAGTCACCTGACCAGCCTGTTCGACCGCATCGCGATCGTCTCCGGCACCTCGAACCGTCAAACCAAGGCGCTGGCCGCCTCGGTGCGCAACAAGGTCAAGGACGCCGGCGGCGACATCATCGGCATGGAAGGCGAGGAGACCGGCGAATGGGTGCTGGTTGATCTGGGCGACATGATCGTCCACATCATGCAAGCGCCTATCCGCGCCTACTACCGCCTGGAAGAAATCTGGGGCGACACCCCGGTCAAGCTGGGCGCCGCCAAGCGCGCGCCGAAGAAAGCGGCCGGCGACGAGCCGAAGAAGGTCAGCGGCCATCTGGCGGCGAGCAAGGCCAATGTGGAAGCGACGCCCGTGATCGAGAAAAAGACACCGGCCAAGAAAGCCACGGCAGCCACCGCCGCCAAGAAAGCCCCGGCGAAGAAAGCCACCGCCTCCAAAGCCGTCGGTAAGACCGTGAAAGTCGCGCCAACCAAGACCGAAGCGGCCGCCGTGAAAGCCTTGAAGGCGCTGCCGGAGAAAAAAGTGCGCGCCCCACGCGCGGCCAAGCCGGCAGCCGATGCTGCACCGGCAAAAACCGTGATCAAGCGTATCAAAAAAGTCGAAGCGTAAGCCTCGATGCAGCTCATCATCGCTGCGGTCGGCCATAAAATGCCGGCCTGGATAGAGACGGGCTTCGCGGAATACGCGAAGCGCATGCCGCCGGAATTGCGCATCGTGCTGAAAGAAATCAAGCCGGTGGAGCGTTCCGGCAGCAAGACCGCAGCCACGGCGATGGCGCTGGAACGCGAACGCATCGAAGCCGTCCTGCCCAAGGGCGTGCGCATCATCGCTCTCGACGAACGCGGCAAGGACCTGACCAGTGTCGGCCTGTCGCAGCAATTGATGGCGTGGCAGCAGGATGGCCGCGACACCGCCTTCCTGATCGGCGGCGCCGACGGCCTCGATCCGCAACTCAAGGCACGTGCCGAAGGCATGCTGCGCATTTCCAGCATGACCCTGCCGCACGGCGTGGTGCGCGTGATCCTCGCCGAGCAGCTCTACCGTGCCTGGTCGATCACGCAAAACCACCCCTATCACCGCGTCTGAACTCCCCCATGAAAACGGCTGATCACAAGATCTACCTCGCTTCCAAAAGCCCGCGCCGGCGCGAACTGCTGCGCCAGATCGGCGTCGATTTCGAATTGCTGCTGCTGCGCAGCGACGGCCCGCGCGGCGCCGACGTCACCGAGGAAGTCCTCCCCGGCGAGTCAGCGCTCGACTATGTCGCCCGCGTGTCGAATGAAAAAGCCGCCTTCGCCTGGGACCTCGTGCGCCGCCGCCACCTGACCCCGCGCCCCGTGCTGGCGGCCGACACCACCGTCACCATCGATGGCGTCATCCTCGGCAAGCCGGCCGACCGCCTTGAGGCCGTGGCGATGCTGCAGCAGCTGTCGGGCCGCACGCACGAAGTGCTCACCTCGATCGCCGTGCACTACAAGGATTTCGCGGAACAGCGCACGCAGGTGTCGCAAGTGCGCTTCGGCGTGCTCTCGCCCGCCTCCATCGCCGCCTATTGCGCCACGCCCGAGCCCTACGACAAGGCCGGCGGCTACGGCATACAGGGCAGCGCCGCCCTGTTCGTCGAGCATATCGAAGGCAGCCATTCCGGCATCATGGGCCTGCCCCTGTACGAGACGGCGCAATTGCTGCGTGAAGCAGGTTTGCCCCTGCCCTGATCCCGGGTATGATGTCATTCGTCGCCTCCACTTCCCCGCCTCCATGAACGAAGACATCCTGATCAATATCACGCCGCAAGAAACGCGCGTCGCCCTCATCCTGCAGGGCGCCGTGCAGGAATTGCACATCGAGCGCACGCTCACGCGCGGCCTGGCCGGCAACGTGTATTCCGGCAAGGTGGTGCGGGTATTGCCGGGCATGCAGTCGGCCTTCATCGACATCGGCCTGGAACGCGCCGCCTTCCTGCACGTGGCCGACATCTGGGAAGCGCGCGGCCACGACGGTCAGAACGCGACACCGGCGCCGATCGAGAAAATCCTCTTCGACGGCCAGGTGCTGACGGTGCAGGTGATCAAGGATCCGATCGGCACCAAGGGGGCGCGCCTGTCGACGCAGATTTCCATCGCCGGACGCATGCTGGTCTACCTGCCGCAAGACAAGCACATCGGCATTTCGCAGAAAATCGAGAAGGAAGCGGAACGCGAGCAGTTGCGCGTGCGCCTGCAAAGCCTGCTGCCGCCCGATGAAAAGGGCGGCTACATCGTGCGCACCATGGCCGAGGACGCGTCCGACGCGGACCTGAAGGCGGACGTCGACTACCTGAGAAAAACCTGGAGCACCATCACGCACGGCGCGCGCACGCGTCCCGCCACCAGCCTGCTGCACCAGGACTTGAGCCTGGCGCAGCGCGTGCTGCGCGACTTCGTCGGCGATGAAACGGCCACCATCCAGGTCGATTCGCGCGAGAACTACGTCAAATTGCGCGAATTCGCGGAAATCTACACGCCCAGCGAACTGACGCGCTTGCAGCACTACACGGGCGAGCGCCCCCTGTTCGACCTGTACGGCGTGGAAGAAGAGATCCTGCGCGCGCTGGGCCGCCGGGTCGACCTGAAATCGGGCGGCTACCTGATCGTCGACCAGACGGAAGCGATGACCACCATCGACGTCAACACGGGCGGCTTTGTCGGCGGGCGCAATTTCGCCGACACGATTTTCAAGACCAACCTGGAAGCGGCGCATGCCATCGCGCGCCAGCTGCGCCTGCGCAACCTGGGCGGCATCATCATCCTCGACTTCATCGACATGGACAACGCCGAGCACCGCAATGCCGTGCTGGCCGAGCTGAAACGCACCCTGTCGCGCGACCGCACCAAGGTTTCGGTGAGCAACTTCTCGCCACTGGGCCTGGTGGAAATGACGCGCAAGCGCACGCGCGAATCGCTGGCCCACATCCTGTGCGAACCGTGCCCCGCCTGCGCCGGCAAGGGCCAAGTCAAGACGTCGCGCACGATCTGCTATGAAATCCTGCGCGAACTGCTGCGCGAGGCAAAACAGTTCAATCCGCGCGAATTCCGCATCCTCGCCTCGCAGGAAGTCGTGGACTTGTTCCTGGAAGAAGAATCGCAGCACCTGGCCATGCTGGGCGACTTCATCGGCAAGAAAATCTCGCTGCAGGTGGAGAACGCCTACCACCAGGAGCAGTACGACGTCATCCTGATGTAGCCATGCCCGGCACCACCGCCTTCTGGCGCGACCCGCTCCTGCCCCACGTGGAAAGCCGGCGCGCCTGCCACAGCCGGGCGTGCTACAAGCCGCACAGCCATCCCACCTTTTCCATCGGCGCCGTCGATGCAGGCGGCAGCATCTTTACGGGCAGCAAAGACGGCAAGGTTGCCCTCGGCAATGGCAGCCTGGTGCTGGTGCCGGCCGGCTGCGTACACGCCTGCAATCCCCTGCCTGACGCCCTCTGGAGCTACCAGATGCTGCATCTCGATGCACAGTGGCTGCAAGCACACGCGCCGGCGCTCGATGGCGACACGGCGGCGGTGTTGCATTGCCCCGTCCTGTATGCGCAGTTTTGCGCCATGAATGCGCTGCTGTTTTCAACGGCCAGCGCATCCGAGAAGGATGCGGCGCTGCTGGCGTTTCTGGGCGCTTGCGCCAGCGCCCGTACCGACCTGCTGCCTTCGGAACGCAAGCCGGTGCCGCGGCGGCTGGCGCCCGTGCTCGAAGCGTTGCAGGCGCAGCCCTCGGCCAGCCTGCGGCAACTGGCGCAAGCGGCAGGCCTGAGCCCGTATCAATTGATCCGCGCCTTCCGCGCCGCCACGGGCCTGACGCCGCACGCCTACCAGCTGAATATGCACGTCAACCGCGCGCGCAGCCGCTTGCAGGCAGGGACGGCACTGGCGCAGCTGGCACATGAGCTGGGGTTTGCCGACCAGAGCCATCTGCAGCGCGTCTTCAAGGCGCATGCGGGCATCACACCGGGGCGCTATCGCGGCCAGGGCGGCTAAGGCACCTGCAATTTTCTTCAATACGGGCTGTCGCCAGCCCCTGCATACTCGCGCATCGCCATTGCCGGAGCCGAACTCCATGCAGGATTTCCTCTTCATCGCCGCCGCCCATTTTCTTTCCCTGCTGTCGCCCGGTCCCGATTTTTTCCTGATCGCGCGCACCTCGCTGGCCCACGGCTGGCGCGGCGCTGCCGGCACATGCGTGGGCATTACGGTGGCCAATGCGGTGTTTATCGTGGCGGCATTTGCCGGCCTGTCGGTGCTGCGGGCGGGCAGCACGGCATTCATGCTGGTGCGGCTGGCGGGATGTGCCTATCTGCTGTACCTGGGCTGGCTATTCTTGCGCCATGCGGGCAAGAGCAGCCTGGATGCAAAGCCCGCCGACGGCAAGGCACGCTGGCGCGGCGGTATCGTGACGGGCTTCGTCTCCGCCATCCTGAATCCGAAGAATGCGCTGTTCTATGTCAGCCTGGCCACCGTGCTGGCCGACACGCAGACGAGTCCCGCTGTGATGGCGGCGTATGGCGCGTGGATGGTCTTTGCCGTGCTGACGTGGGATATGGCGGTAGCGCTGGCCATTGGCAGCAGCGCCCTGCGGCAGCGCTTTGCGCGCGCGCTGCCGTCACTGGAACGGCTGTCGGGCGTGATGCTGATCGTGCTGGCGGTGGTGCTGCTGGCGGATCAGGCTGGCAACGGGTCCAGGTAAAACAAGGCATACACTTTCAAGGGCGTGGTTTCCGTGGCTTTTTCCGAGCGCACGACGGAGCAATCGTCGGCGGCCAGGCTGCGCCAGTTCTGGATGCCGGCCTTGGCGAACATCGCGTGCGCGGGGGCATTCGCTGCCAGGTCCAGCACCAGGCAGGCGTTGCGCGGGCCGGCGCCGTAGTTGACGGCGCGAATTTCAATGCCGAAGGTCGTCATCCACGGTTCCCACAAGCCTTTTTCCTTGCCGGCGGCCATGCGGTCCAGCATCTCGCCGAAGCTCAAGCCTTTCTTGACGGTGTCTCGCAGGGCGGCCAGCGACGGCGCCAGGCGGGGATCGGGCTGCTTGTTGCCGGCGCGGATCTCGGCGATCGCCTTCAATTCCTTGATGATGGCCGCATCGCGCTCCGTGTAGTCGCGCATGCGCGCGTAAAACTCGGCGTCGAGGAATGGATTGACGGTCAGCTTGGCGACGCCCTCTTCGCGGCGTTTCGGGGAAGGCGTGTTGGTTTTGGTCATGGCGATAGAGGGGCAAAATACGTTGAGGGGCGCCAGTGTACCACCTTGCAGCGGCGCGGCCCCAGGCGCGGCTTCAGCCCCTGGGAGCGGCCGTCGATTCGCGCACCACCAGTTCGGGTTTCAGGCGCACATCGAGCACCGGGGAATCGGGCAAGGCGATGGTTTGCAGGATCAGCCGGGCCGCTTCCGTGCCGATGCCGTGGTGGCGGATGCGGATGGTGGTGAGAGGCGGCCGGATCATGTCCATGTACGGCATGTCGTTGTGGCCCACCACGGAAATATCTTCGGGGCAGCTCAAGCCCAGTTCGCGGATGGCGTCGTAGCAGCCGAGGGCCACCAGGTCGCTGCCCGTCACCACGGCCGTCGTCCGCGGCGACTGGCGCAGCAGTTCCAGCAGGGCCGCCTTGCCGCATTCGCGCGAATAGCCGCTGCTTTCAAATACGAACGCCTGCGAGGGATCGAGTTCGCTGGCCTGGATGGCGGCCAGGAAACCGAGGCGGCGCACGTGGCCCGTGGACAGGTTTTCCGGGCCGGCAATGTGCGCGATATGGCGGTGTCCCAGCGCCAGCAAGTGCTCCACGGCAAGGCGCATGCCGACCACGTCGTCGCTGACGACGCAGGAAGCGACGCCCGTCTCGTCGCTGCGGTTGACGGTGACGACGGGCACGTTCTGGTCGATGCACATCTTGATGACGGGATCGTCGCGGCGCGCCGTGGCCAAAATCAGGCCATCGACCTGCTGCCCCAGCAGGCGGTTGATGACGAACAGCTGCTCTTCCTCGTCGGCGCCCACATTGGCGACGATGGCCAGATAGCCATGCTTGCGCAAGCCTTCCTCGATGCCCAGCAGGATAGGCGGAAAGACCGCGTTGGTAATGTCGGGCAAGACCACGCCGATGATGCGCGACTTGCGCGTGACGAGGGTGGAGGCGGCGCGGTTGGGCCGGTAGCCGAGCCGGCCCGCTTCGGCCAGCACGCGCGCGGCCACCTCGGCGCTGACCATTTGCCGCGTTGCCGGATTCATCACGCGCGAGACGGTGGAAAAGTGCACGCCGCTGGCCCGCGCAACGTCGCTTAAGGTGGGGTTCTTGTTTGTCATGGGCTTCCCGGATCGCAATACCGTGATTTTATCGTAAAAATTCCCCATTCCGTCAAAAACCGAGCAAACGCTTGCATTGAAATAATACCGGTATCCAAAGCGGTTTTGGCAGACTTAAGCACAATCCAGCCTTGACAGCGTGCAAACGCTTGCATACCATGGCCCGGATTGACCACTCGGGCCCAATATGCCCTTCCCAGAATTCTTATGTCTACTTCCCACAGCAAGCACGCCGAACAGAACGGCGAAACCTTCAACCTGAAAGAAGCCGCCCTCGCCTATCACGCGGAACCCCGCGCAGGCAAGATTTCCGTGACGCCCACCAAACCGCTGGGCGACGCCCGCGCCCTGACCCTGGCGTACTCGCCGGGCGTGGCCTTCGCCTGCGAAGCCATCGTGGAAGATCCGCGCACGGCCGGCATCTACACCTCGCGCAGCAACCTGGTGGCCGTGATCACGAATGGCACGGCCGTGCTGGGCCTGGGCGATATCGGCCCGCTGGCCAGCAAACCGGTGATGGAAGGCAAGGCTTGCCTGTTCAAGCAATTTGCCGACGTCGATGTGTTCGACATCGAACTGGCCGAGAACGATCCCGACCTGTTCATCGACACCGTGGTGCGCATGGAGCCGACCTTCGGCGGCATCAACCTGGAAGACATCAAGGCGCCCGATTGTTTCTACATCGAACAGCAATTGCGCAAGCGCATGAACATTCCCGTCTTCCACGACGACCAGCATGGCACGGCCATCATCGTCGCGGCCGGCATCCTGAACGGCCTGGAACTGGTGGGCAAGGACATCGGCAAAGTGAAAGTGGCCGTCTCGGGCGCCGGCGCCGCGTCGATCGCCTGCCTGGACCTGCTCGTCTCGCTGGGCCTGAACAAGTCGCTGCTGAAAGTATGCGACAGCCAGGGCGTGATCTACCCGGGCCGCGATGCCAGCATGGAAGAGAACAAGGCGCGCTACGCGAACGACACGAGCGACCGCGACCTGGCCGACGCCATGGTCGGCGCCGACATCTTCATCGGCGTTTCGAAGGGCGGCGTGGTCAGCGCGCAGATGGTCGAATCGATGGCAGCCAAGCCGCTGATCTTCGCCCTGGCCAATCCGCATCCGGAAATCGCCCCGGAAAAAGTCCATGCCGTGCGCGACGACGCCATCGTTGCCACGGGCCGCTCGGACTACCCGAACCAGATCAACAACGTGCTGTGCTTCCCGTACATCTTCCGTGGCGCGCTCGACGTGGGCGCCACCACCATCAACGAAGAAATGAAGCTGGCCTGCGTGCGCGCCATCGCCGCGCTGGCCAAGGAGCCGTTACCGGGTCACGAGAGCAGCGCCCTGACGCCGCTGCAACTGATACCGTCGCCGTTCGACGAGCGCCTGCGCAGCTGGGTCGCGCCTGCCGTGTCGCAGGCGGCCATCGCCACCGGCGTCGCCACCCGCGTGCCGGCGACTGCCTGATGCACATGGCAAGGACTTCCTTGCCTTAGCAAAATAACAGCAAGTTACCATTGCTTACAAAAAAACCATGACTAAAAACCATGGTTTTTTTCATTTTCCCCTTGAGACAGCCCATATAGTTATCGAAGAGCAAATTCCCGGGAGGCGATTTTGCTGCCCCCTTCGATTACAATGACGCCTACTTTATGTTGCTACAGTTGCCATCATGGCGACGTCGTGCGTTACCAAGGATATTCATGCTCGGCCTGACCTCTGTTTGTGTTTTTCTCTTTTCGGCATTGGCGCTGGCTGTCAACAGCGGATATTCCCTTGGCGCGCTGGTGCTGCTGCTGGCCAGCAGCTGGCTGCTTTGGAAACGCCCCCGCCTGCATCTGCAGCGCCGCGATTATCTGATGCTCGGTACGCTGCTGCTGTACTTCTTCATTTTTACGGCCAATATGTTGTACCACGGCGATCCGGCGCGCGAACTCGACATGCCGCTGCGGGCACTGCTGGCCGCACCCGTGCTGCTGCTGCTGCTCGCTTACCCGCCGCGGCCGGGAGCCTGGTGGGGCGGTTTGGCAATCGGTGCTATCGCGGGCGCCGTCTTAGCGGCCTCACAATATATTCCGAGTAGCCACTTCCGGCCACAGGCCGCCACCAGCAATGCTATTCACTATGGCAATGTCAGCATGCTGTTTGGCATGTTAGCGTTATGTGGACTCGAATGGGCCATCAAACAGCGCCACCGAATCGCCTGGAGCACATTGCTGCTGGCCGGCGGCCTCATCGGAATTTTCGGCTCCATTATCAGTGGTAGCCGCGGTGGCTGGCTGGCACTGCCCGTCTGCGGATGCATATTTGTCGTCCACAATGCGAGAACACGCGGCAAGCACTATATGACTGGCTTGCTGGCGGCGCTACTGACCGTGGCGGTACTGTCCTCCGTAGTGCCCAATTCCCCCGTACTTGAGCGAGCCACAGATGCCGTAGAAGATTTGAAAAAATTTGAAAACAGCGACAACGTCAGCACGTCCGTCGGCCAAAGGCTGGAAATGTGGCGTACCGCACTAACTTTATCCGATGACCATATATGGCTCGGCATGGGACGTAATGGCTATTTGGATGCGAAGAAGGAGCTGTCGGCGGAAGGAAAAATGAGCGAAATTGTGTTGCATTACACCAATGCGCACAACGATTACATCGACTCCCTGGTCAAGCGTGGCATCTTCGGCTTGCTGGCCCTGCTACTGCTATTCCTGGCACCGCTGACTCTGTTCACGAAGGCACTGCGTCACGGCCCCGCAAGCGCCCAACCTTTCGCGCTGGCCGGCGTGGTGCTATGCACCTGCTACATGATTTTTGGCCTGACGACGAGCTCGCTCACCCTCAATATCGGCATCATCATGCTGGTCTTCCCGATGGTGATACTGTGGGCCATGCTGCGCCAGCAAGAACGCATTGCCTGAACTCGTTTTTCGCCTGACCGTTTTTGCTGTCCCCTGCAAGGAACCATACTGATGCTCACGCCCGACCTGAAACGCCTCACCGCACTGCACGCGCCCTACAAGAAACACCTGGCCCTGGCCCTGCTGGCGATGGTCGTCACGGCGGCCACGGAACCGCTGCTGCCGTATGCGCTCAAGCTGCTGCTCGACAATGGTTTTGGCGGCAAGGTGGATTTTTCCTTCTGGCTGGTGCCGCTGATCGTCATCGGCATCTTTGCCATGCGCGGCGCGTCGACCTTTGCCAGCAGTTACCTGATGAGCTATGTCTCCACGCGCATCCTCAACGAGTTGCGGCGCCGGATGTTTGCCAGCATGCTGAACTTGCCCATCGACTTCTACAACACGCACACGGTGGGCAAAGTCATCAACTCCATCATGTTCGAAGTGCAGCAGATCATCGAGATGGTGACCAAGGTGTTTACCTCGATCGTGCGCTCCTCGCTGACCGTGCTGGGCCTGCTGGCATGGCTGCTCTACCTGAACTGGGCGCTGACCCTGGTGACCCTGGTGCTGCTGCCCCTGCTGACCATCGTCGTGCGCACCACGGGCAAGCGCCTGAAAAAACTCAACCGCGACTCGCTGGCCGTGAATGCCGAACTGACCCAGGTCATCGAGGAAACCACGCGCGCCCAGCAAGTGATCAAGATCTTCGGCGGCCAGGACTACGAAAAGTCGCGCTTCGAAGAGCGTGCCGAGCAATTGCGCCGCTACAGCATGCGCATGACCACCACTTTTTCCGCCACCGTGCCCATCACCCAGGTGATCACGGCCGCCGCCGTGGCCCTGGTCATCGTGATGGCCCTGTTCCAGTCGGAGCAGGGCCAAATCACGGTCGGCGGCTTTGTATCCTTCATCACGGCCATGCTGATGCTGTTGACGCCCTTGAAGCAACTGGCCGAAGTCAACGGCCCCCTGCAGCGCGGCATGGCCGCCGCCGAGGAAGTCTTCCAGCTGATCGACAAGACGCCGGAACGCACGGGCGGCAAGCCGCTCGCTGGCCGCAGCAAAGGCCACATCGAGTTCAAGGACGTGAGCTTTGCCTACCCTGGCCATCCGGAACCGGCCCTGCAACACATCGACCTGCGCATCGCGCCTGGACAAACGGTCGCCTTTGTCGGCATGTCCGGCGGCGGCAAATCGACCCTGGTCAGTCTGCTGCCCGGCTTTTACTCGGCCAGCAGCGGCGAGATCTTGCTCGACGGGCAGAATATCGATGCCATCTCGCTGACCAGCCTGCGCAGCCAGATCGCCATGGTCAGCCAGCAGGTGGTGTTGTTCGACGATACCCTGGCCGCCAATATCGCGTATGGCGATGCGGCGCCGGACCGGCAACGCATCGAAGCGGCCGCCGCCGCCGCCTTCCTGTCGGACGTCATCGACGGCTTGCCCGACGGCCTGGAAACGCGCTTGGGCGACAACGGCTCGCGCCTGTCCGGCGGCCAGCGCCAGCGCGTGGCCATCGCCCGCGCGATCTACAAGGATGCGCCCATCCTGATCCTCGATGAAGCCACCTCGGCACTGGATACGGAGGCGGAACGGGCCGTGCAAGCGGCGCTGGAACACCTGATGCAAGGTAAAACCACCCTCGTTATTGCGCATCGGCTATCAACAATTGAACGTGCGGACCGTATCGTGGTATTGTCACATGGGAAAATAATGGAAACCGGCAATCACCAGCAATTATTGGATGCCAATGGCGCCTATGCCAATCTGCATCGCCTGCAGTTTTCCCAGCAAGTGGTTTGACACCATCGAACGAATACCTGAAATCGTACTGATACATGACGCCTTTGATTCCCGCCGAACTTCTACAAAAGTCGGACAAAATTCTTTTCATCGCCCATCTGGCGCTGGGAGACTTTACCTACCTGCAAAACGGTTTCCGCGCCTTTGCCGCGGCTTATCCCCATATTCAGATCCATTTATGGGTCGACGAAGTCCGTCGCACGTCCGACGCGAAGCAATGGGAAAGCTTGCGCACCTATTCGCTGTACGACTGGGTCGAGCAATCAGGCCTGTTCGCCAAGGTGTACCGCAAGACCTACAGCCCGGCGCTATACGAAGAGTCACTGCGCGAAGCCAAGGCGGAACACTATCCTGTCGTCGTGTCGCTGGCCCACGTACGGCCACAGCAGTACGCAGACC
The DNA here is from genome assembly GCF_059617925.1 of Janthinobacterium sp. JF4. Taxonomy (NCBI): domain Bacteria; kingdom Pseudomonadati; phylum Pseudomonadota; class Betaproteobacteria; order Burkholderiales; family Oxalobacteraceae; genus Janthinobacterium; species Janthinobacterium sp. JF4. The sequence continues at coordinate 164,918 of NZ_JCAQAV010000005.1, forward strand.
TTGCCCGCGCGATCAGCCCGAACGGGCTGGTGATCGGCACGCGCAAGCCATTCAGCCCGCTGCGCCCCTGGCACTACTTGGCCTACCGCAAGATCGATGCCGTGCTGGCCTCGTACGCGGGACAGGATGCGGGCGAGCACCATATCAGCAGCGTGTATGCGGACTGGTTCCATCAATTGACGGGACTCGACATTCCCGTGGCCGAACGCTATCCCTTCGTGCACATCCCCGAGCACGCGCTGCAGCAGGCGCAGGCGCAGCTGGCCACCTGGGGCTTTGCCCCGCGCCAGGGGCCGCTCGTCCTGCTGAACCCGTTTGCCAAGTCGCACAAGCGCGGCTGGCCGCTGGAGCGCATCGCCGAGCTGATCGCGCGCATGCAGGCGATGCCGAAATGGGAAAATGCCTGTTTTCTGATCAATGCCATGCCGCAGGAACTGGCCAAGGTCACTGCCGTCGTACAGGCGCGTGGCTTGCCGCGCACGCAAGCCTTCAGTGCAGTCGACAACTTTTTCCAGCTGCCGGCCATGCTGGCGCAATGCGACCTGATTATTTCGGTGGAAACGTCGATCATGCACCTGGCGAACGCCGTGCATGTGCCAGTGGTGGCGTTGATGCGCAAGAAGAATCCGGAATGGGCGCCGTTCGATAGCGCCAACAGCACCGTCATCACGGTGGCGCGGCGCAGCGACTGGGTCAAGGCGATCTCGGTCGATCAGGTATTGCAGACCATCGCCTAGTGATTCTTTGACGGTAAGCCGGCGCCCAGCATGCTGATGCGCGCCGGGTCGGCCACATGATCGACACCCAGCTTGTCCATCAGGCGCGCCTTGCGCACTTCTGCCGTGCGCATGGAAATGCCCAGTGCCGGGGCGACGTCGTCGTGTCCAGTGAAAATGATGATGGGCAACAGCAAACCCGGTGCATCGCGCACGGCGGGATCGTCATCGACGATAAACACCGTCAAATTACTGGCCACCATACTCTCCTGGTCGTCGCTGACGGCCAGCGGCGACGGCGGCGCCGGACAGAGCAAGGTCAGCGCCACGCCATCTTGCGTTACAGGCACGTGCAACAATCTTCATGCAATAGCGCAAGGCCGACAGGCCGAATCAGGCCTCGGCCAACGGCAAGCGCACCTCCACCAGCAAGCCCAGGCCGCCATTGCCTCTATGCAACTGAATCGTGCCGCCGTGCTGGCGCACGACCGAAGCGACGATGGACAAGCCCAGGCCGCTGCCCGGCTGCGCCTGCTGCGGCGCGCGGAAAAAGCGGTCAAACACGCGTTCATACAGCGCCGGTGCAATGCCCGGCCCCTGATCGGCCACATGCAGCACGGCCTGGCCCCGCTCCGCATGCAGCGACACCGTCACGCTGCTGCCGCGCGGGCTGTACTTGATGGCGTTTTCCACCAGGTTGTCGATCAGCGAGACCAGGCTCTCGCGCTGTCCGGGTACGCTGAGCGAGACGCTGGCTTGCAATTCGAGCTCGATATCTCCCGCCTGGGCCAGGCCGGACAAGGCTGCCAGGCGGTCTTGCAGCAAGGTATCGAGCGCCTGCCGCCGCGGCAACTCGCCACCGCCAGCCTGCACTTCGCTGCGCGTCAGCTGCAGCAGCTGGCCCACCAGGCGCGCGGCGCGGTTTCCACTATTTAAAATACCATCCAGCAGCTCTTGCTGGCGCGCATCATGCGCCTGCCCCTGCAATGCCTCGACATTCACGCGCATGGCCGCCAGTGGCGTGCGCAGCTCATGCGTGGCATCGGCGATGAAGCTGCGTTCGCGCGAGGCACTGGCGTCGACCCGCTGCAGCAGGGCATTGATATTGTCGACCAGTGCCGCCAGTTCGCCATGCGGCGGCTTGAAGGCCAGCGGACGCAAGTCCTGCGGCCCGCGCGCCGCCACCTCCTGCGCCAGCTTGCGCCACGGACGCATGGCAAGGCGGATCGACAACCAGGCCGGCACCAGCAGGAATGGCAGGCTGATCAGCAGCGGCAGCAGGTAGTAACCGCGTGAATTGATCGTGATAAACAATTGCCATGCGCCTCCCGCTTCCAGCACCGTCACGCGCGTGTTGCCCTCGGCCAGGCTGCGGCTGCGCCAGGCCTGGCCCTTGATATACACCACTTCCATCTGTTCCGGGCCGGCGCTGCGGATACCGCTGGGCGCATCGGGCGACTTGTACACCAGCTTGCCTTCGCGCCAGACCAGGATGCGCGGCGCCAGCTCCGGCACCTGCCCCGTTTCAAACTCCTCGCGCAAGGCTTCGTCGATGGCGCGCAAGCTTTGTTCCTGGCGCTGCGGCTGCTCGGCCAGGTTGTCGGCCACGCTGATAATGGCGTGCAGGACGCCGCGGCTCACCGTGCTCGCTTCATCGGCTCCCTCGACCAGCACATACGCCACGGCCAGGCTCCACACCATGGTCAGCATCAGCATTTGCGCCATCATCAGGCGGCGCACCAGGGTGGGCCGGCGCAGCATGGCCCAGAGGCGGCCCATCATGCGCCAGCACGCGACGCAGTGGATGTCTCGCCCTGCTGATCGATGACATAGCCGACGCCACGCACGGTGCGGATATAACCCTCGCCTATCTTGCGGCGCAGGTTGCCCATATGCACATCCAGGGTATTGCTGGCATTGGCCAGCCCACCGGGCAGAATATGTTCTTCCAGCACGCGGCGCGTGATGACCCGGTTGGCGCGCATCAGCAAGGTCTTCAGCAGGGCATATTCACTGGCCGTGAGCTCCACCGGCCGGCCGTGCACGCTGACACGGCGCGTGGGCACCTGCAGCAGCAGGCCGCGCAACTCGATGGTGTCGCCATCGAAGCCATAGCTGCGGCGCGCCAGGGCGCGCACGCGCGACAGCAGCTCGGCCAGCACGAACGGTTTCACCAGGTAATCGTCGGCGCCGCCATCGAGGCCCCGCAAGCGCTGTTCCAGCGTATCGCGGGCGCTGAGGATCAGCACCGGCAAACGGGCCGCGCGCAGCCGGGCCAGCAAATCGAGGCCATCGCCATCGGGCAAGCCCAGGTCCAGCAGCACCAGCTCGCAACTGTCGTGCTCGATGCTGCGTGCCGCATCCTCCAGACTGCGCACCCAGACCACTTGCATGCCCTGGTCGCGCAGGGCGATGCGCACGCCATTGCCCAGGTCCATATCGTCTTCAATCAACAGTATCTTCATGGTGAGTATTAAACCACCACAAGCTGAAGAATGGGTAAAGAAGCGCTCTTCATGCAATCTTAATAAAAGACTCACTTTCCCTTCATGGCAAGAATGGATACTGTCGGCAGTCAATCGAGCCACTCCGGACTCGGTTCTCCACCTGACGGAAAACTCCATGCACGCACCCACAACCCTGCTGACCTCGCTGGCACTCGCCAGCGGCATGATCCTCAACCCGCTGGCCGCAGCCGCGGCCGAACCCGCCACGGAAAATGTCTTCACCATCGGTGGCGGCGTCGCCGCCGAGTCCAGCTATTCGGGCGCCGACAAGGTGTCGGCCTCCCCCCTGATCATCCTCGACTACGCGATGGCCAATGGCCTGTTCATCAGCACTTCGCGCGGTATCGGCTATGGCGGCGAGGCAGGCCCCTTCAGCTACAGCGCTGCATTGGGCTACCGCGGCAACCGCGAAGACCACAAGCGCAATGGCGCCAATGGCTGGGGTGGCAGCGATTACCTGAAGGGCATGGGCGAAGTCAAGGGCAATGCCAGCGCCCTGCTCAGCGTGGGCTATTCGCCATTGCCGGGCCTGTCGCTGAGCGTGTCGAGCGACATTCCCCTGTCGAACCGCGAAAATGGCACGAATGTGCATTTCGAAGCGACAGGCCAGGTCTACGGCAGGTCCGATGCCAAGGGCATGCAGCAGGACAGCGTGACCATCGGTGGCCAGCTGGGCTGGGGCGAGCGCAAGTACGTGCAGACCATGTATGGCGTGACGGCCGCCCAGGCCGCGAACACCTCATTCAAACAATATACGCCCAAGGGCGGTTTCTATGAAGCGCAGGCCACTATCAACTGGGAGCACCGCTTCGATGCGCGCTGGGGCATCAATACCCTGGTCGGCGTCGAGCACCGCATGGGCGACGCGGCCAAGAGCCCCATCGTGCAGCGCAAGACATCGCCGGTCGGCGCCGTGTATGTCACCTACCGCTACTAAAATCGGGGCGGCGTAAGGGGAAGCCGTACGCCGTTTCGCCAATTTACAGGGGGATGGCATGGAGAACATGACCTGGTTTTCCGGCCCTGGCCATCCCTTCCATGCATGCATCGCGCCTTGCGCCACGGCAGGCACTGCGGCAGCCGCCAACGAGGCACGGCAAGCGGCCGATCTGGACGACGAAGACTACGCTTCCGCTACCGCCTGAGCGCCGCCCCTCCTGCAGCACACGCTTCAACCCATGCGCGGCCCAATCCTGTTACGCTAGCGCTATCGGTACGCATTACGGTGCGCCGGTTCCCCCAACGCTTACTAGGAGGCATTCATGCGCGTAGACATCTACCGCCGGGCCGAGCACGACGGCATTTTTTCCTACCTCGCCGTGCCGGAAGGAAAGCTCATTCCGGAAGAAGTGACCAATACTGACTGGCAGCTGGAAGTACGCGCCAGCGAAGTGGCCGACGATGCCGAGATCTTGCCCGACTACCATATCGAACAGCCGCACCAGCAAATCGCCGCCAAGGGCTATGCGATCACAGGCCTGAAAGACATGTAAACGAAAAAAGCCAAACCAGCATGTCTGCGGTTTGGCTTTGTTTTACGCGCCGGGCGGTGCCGGTCAGTATTCGACCGCCACTTCTTGCGCACCCAGCATTTGCTCCAGCGCCATCTGCAATTCATCCGATGGCGCCACTTTCCACTCGTCGCCAAACTGCAGCACGCAGCTGACGCCTTGCGGGCTGACCCGCGCGGCAATTGGCAAGCCCGTCTCGGCGCGGTGCGGCAGGATCACGTCACGGATGCGCTTGGCGTCCAGGGTGGCCGGCAAGGTCAGGCCCAGCTGGCGGCCATACTGCACGCGCGCGGCGATGATGTCGAAGGCGCTCTCGGCGGTGATGCGCAAGCCGCCCGAAAAACGGTCTTCCGACACCTTGCCAACGACGGCCAGGAATTCATCTTCCTTGAAGATTTTCCGGTTGGCGTCAAACAATTCACCATACACCGTCACTTCCACCGTGCCGCTCTTGTCGTCCAGGGTGACGATGAGGATCTTGCCGCGCTGCGTCATCTGCGTGCGCAAGCCCGTGATGACGCCGGCCATCATGCGCGGCTCGCGCGACGGCGACAGTTCCGACAATTTCGTGCGCGCAAAGCGGCGCGCCTCGGGCGCATACGAGTCGAACAGGTGGCCGGACAGATAAAAGCCCAGCGCGATCTTTTCTTCCGTCAGGCGCTGTTTATCCGTCCACACGGGTACCTTGACGTACTCGGGCGGCGCCACCATGTCGCTGTCGTCGCCGCCGAACAGGCTCACCTGGTTCGCCGCCTTGGCGGCCTGGTCGGCGCATTCCATGGCGAACGCCACGGAAGCGAGCAGGATGGCGCGGTCAACCTTCAGGCAATCGAAGGCGCCGCTGCGGATCAGCGACTCGATGGTGCGGCGGTTGATCTGCTTCTTGTCCACGCGCTTGCAGAAATCGAACAGGCTGGTGAATGGCCCGCCCGCCTCGCGCGCGGCGATGATGGCTTCGATGGCGTTCTGGCCGGAACCCTTGACGGCACCCAGGCCATAGCGGATCTGCGTGACTTTCTTGCCGCTCACGGACGGCGCCGCGCCGCTTGGCGTGAAGCGGTAATCCGATTCGTTGATATCCGGCGGCAACAAGGTCAGCTTGCAGATTTCCAGCGAGTCTTCCACCAGGATCTTGATCTTGTCCGTGTCGTCCATGGCCAGCGACAAGTTGGCGGCCATGAAGGCGGCCGTGTGGTGCGCCTTCAGGTAGGCCGTGTGATACGACAGCAGAGCGTAGGCGGCGGCGTGCGATTTGTTGAAACCGTAGCCGGCGAACTTTTCCATCAAGTCGAAGATCTCGTCAGCCTTTTCCGCCGTCAAGCCGTCTTTCGCCGCACCGGCGCGGAAGATCTCGCGGTGCTCGGCCATCTCTTCGGCTTTCTTTTTACCCATGGCGCGGCGCAGCATGTCGGCGCCGCCCAGCGAGTAGCCGCCGACGATCTGCGCCATCTGCATCACCTGCTCCTGGTACACCATGATGCCGTAGGTTTCGGACAGAATCGATTCCGTGCGCGGATCGGGATAATCGAAGCGCTCGCCGTGCTTGCGCTTGCAGAAATCGGGAATCAGGTCCATCGGGCCCGGACGGTACAAGGCCACCAGCGCGATAATGTCTTCGAAGCGGTCGGGACGCGCGTCTTTCAGCATGCCCTGCATGCCGCGCGACTCGAGCTGGAACACGGCCACGGTCTTGGCCTTGGTCAGCAAGTCGTACGACGGCTTGTCGTTCAGCGGCAAGGTTGCCAGGTCAAAGTCCGCCTGCGCCGGATCGAGCTGCTTGATATATCGCACGGCGCGGTCAAGGATGGTCAGCGTGGTCAGACCCAAGAAGTCGAACTTCACGAGGCCGACGGCTTCCACGTCATCCTTGTCGTACTGCGAGACGACGCCGGAATCGCCGCCCTGCGTGTACAGCGGGCAGAAATCCGTCAGCTTGCCCGGTGCAATCAGGACGCCCCCCGCGTGCATGCCGATATTGCGCGTGATGCCTTCGACTTGCTGCGCCAGCTCCAGCAACTGCTTGACCTCTTCCTCGTTTTCCAGGCGCTCCTTGAGCAACGGCTCTTCCTCGATGGCGTCGGCGATCGACACGGGCTTGCCCGGCTTGAACGGGATCAGCTTGGAGATGCCGTCGCAGAAGTTGTAGCCGAAGTCCATCACGCGGCCGACGTCGCGGATCGCGCCCTTGGCCGCCATGGTACCGAAGGTGGCGATCTGCGAGACGGCCTCCTTGCCATACAAATCCTTGACGTGCTGGATGACGCGGTCGCGCCCTTCCTGGCAAAAGTCGATATCGAAGTCGGGCATCGAGACGCGTTCTGGATTCAGGAAACGCTCGAACAGCAGGTTGTACTGCAATGGATCGAGGTCGGTAATGAGCAGCGAATACGCCACCAGCGAACCGGCGCCCGAACCGCGGCCCGGGCCGACGGGCACGCCGTTTTCCTTGGCCCACTGGATAAACTCGGCCACGATCAGGAAGTAGCCGGGGAACTTCATGTTGCAAATCGTGTCCGTCTCGAATTTCAAGCGCGATTCGTAGCGCGGGCGCTCCTCTTCACGGCGCTCGGGATCGGGATACAGCTGGATCAGGCGCTTTTCCAGGCCCGCCTGCGATTCGGCGACGAGGAACTGGTCGATCGTCATGCCGTCCGGCGTGGGGAAGTTCGGCAGTTGCGGCTTGCCCAGGGTCAAGGTCAGGTTGCAACGCTTGGCGATTTCCACGGAATTGGCCAGCGCGGCCGGCAAGTCGGCGAACAATTCCGCCATGTCGGCCTGCGACAGGAAGCGCTGGCTGTCATTGAAACGTTTCACGCGCTTGGCGTTGGCCAGCATTTCGCCTTCGGCGATACAGGTCCTGGCTTCGTGGGCAATGAATTCTTCGGGGGAAATGAATTGCACGGGATGCGTGGCCACCACGGGCAAACCCAGCTTGGCAGCCAGCGCCACCGCGTGGCGCACCTGCGCTTCCTGGTTGGCCTGGCCGCCGCGCTGGATTTCAACATAGAAATGGCCAGGGAAAATCTCGGCCCAGCGCTGGGCGTTGCGCTCGGCCAGGGCCAGGTTACCATTCTCGATAGCAATTCCGACATCGCCGAAGTGCGCGCCGGACAGCACGATCAAGCCATTCGCCGCGCTTTCGCCCGGGTACAGGTCGTAGGTATTCGTCGCCAGCGCCTGCAGCCACTCGATGCGCAGCTCGGCGCGGCCCTTGTACTGGTTCGTCAGCCAGGCCATCGACAGCAGTTCGCACAGTTGCAGATAGCCCATGCGGTTCTTCGCCAGCAACAGCAAACGCGACGGCTTTTCGCGGTTGTCGTCATTCGTGATCCACACGTCGACGCCGACGATGGGCTTGATGCCCTTGCCGCGCGCTTCCTTGTAGAACTTGACCATGCCAAACAGGTTCGACAGGTCGGTGACGGCCAGCGCCACCTGCTTGTCCTTCGCCGCCGCCTTGACCACGTCATCGATGCGCACCAGGCCATCGACGATCGAGTACTCCGAGTGCACGCGCAAGTGGACGAAGGCAGGACCGGGCTGCATCGCTTGCTGTGAACCTGCCGGAGCGCCGGCCTCTTGCATTACCATTTCCATCCTGTGTACCGTTTCGTGCAAAATTCAATGGGGTCTATTCTACCGCGTCGCGGGTGCTGACCGGGTATCCTGCCTGGCCTGTCGGGCTTATAATATCGGCTGTTCAGTCTAAGCCGATCGCCATCATGCAAGCCATCACCCCAGCAACACCCGCCGTTTCCGAAGCCGTCAGCCCGCCCGCCGCCACGTTTGTCAATATCGCCGCGTATAAATTCATCACGCTAGCCGATACGGAAGCCATGCGCCCCTTGTATCAGGAGCAATGCCTGACGCTGAGCCTGAAAGGCACGATCCTGCTGACGCCGGAAGGCATCAATATGTTCCTGTCCGGCACGCGCGAGCATATCGACAGCTTCCTCGCCTGGGTCCGCAGCGACGAACGTCTGGCCGATCTGGAATGGAAGGAAAGCTTGTCGAACGAGCAATCGCACAAGCGCATGCTGGTCAAGCTGAAAAAGGAAATCATCACCATGCGCATGCCGCTGATCAAGCCGGAACTGGGCCGCGCCCCGTCCGTCGACGCGCATACGCTCAAGCGCTGGCTCGACGCCGGCGTCGATGATGCGGGCAAACCGGTGGTCATGATGGAAACACGCAACGCCTTTGAAGTGGACGTGGGCACGTTCAACAACACGCTCGACTACCGTATCGACAAGTTCACGGAATTCCCGGCCGTGGCTGCCGCGCACAAGGATGAACTGGAAGGCAAGACCGTCGTCACCTTCTGCACGGGCGGCATCCGCTGCGAAAAGGCCGCCATCCACATGAAGGAAATCGGTTACGACAGCGTGTACCAGCTCGACGGCGGCATCCTGAAATACTTCGAAGAGGTCGGCGGCGAGCACTACACGGGCGACTGCTTCGTGTTCGACTACCGCACGGCACTGAACCCGAAACTGGAACCGACGGAAACCGTGCAATGTTTCGTCTGCCGCGCCGTCGTCACGCCGCGCCAGCAACTGGCGCCGGAATATGTGTATGAGGTTTCTTGCCCGCATTGCTACGGCAAGAAAACCAGCGAGTAACGTCGGACAAACAACAGCGCGAAGGGATTCGTAGCTGAATGGCCACACATCGCACCGCAAATTTACCTTGGCGCGCCAAGACATTGCAATGAGCACCTTGAAAATGCAGATACGCAACAAATGCACAGTGCTTTTACAGCATCATTGACCATTTCGCCAGCTACTCATTCTGTCCGCCTCCAAACGCAAGCAAATGTAACAACATTGGATTTGCTTGGGCATTTAATAAACACTATTCTTCGTCAAAATAGTGATTGCCGTTTGGACACTTTTAATATGATGCATTATTGCGTGTTTTATTTCATATTCTTTGCGAGCAACCTGTACTCGGGCAACACTCGTTGAAGCGATGCAAACATGGCAATTCCATGTATTCTGAATTATAATCAGGAGCTAATTGTATTTTTTTGCATGGAAAATTTTAGATGACTATAGTAACTGGTGAACCGAAGTTTATTATTTCATAATCTCATACTGAATCGGCTTGCTCAGGGCAATGAACTTGTAACTGATGCGATAGGTGCGATTCCCGGAAAATTTGTGCAACAGGCAGACAGTCAACTTGGCTACGCGCCAACCGGTTTTGATGCCTCGCGTTGTCAAAATTTCCACCGCAAAGAGCAAGACGACTCAAGCAAGCTGCGGGCCAGAGCGCTCCAGTACAAGAACACATAGCTAGGCGCTGGAACTCCCCCGGCAGGCGCAGACAGCGCACCTGTCATCGCGACGCCATCAGGGATGCCGCGCCTCCCAATTGCAGGATGATGGCAAGCACTAAGAATCAACGGAGCGATGCGGAGAGGCAGGGGTAAGAGCGGGCATGGCGGCGTCTTGTCTGCCTTGTACACCAAACTTACACTTTTGCCACCGGACATTGCGCTGGTCTGTCAGTTGTATGGACGCAGCCTGCAAACCGATTAGGCAGGCAAATTTACTTCGTTCAATAGGAATAATAAAAATGAAAGCAGTCATTCTTGCGGGTGGCCTTGGCACCCGGATCTCCGAAGAGACCCACACCAAACCCAAACCCATGATTGAAATTGGTGGAAAACCGATCCTCTGGCATATCATGAAGTCCTATTCTGCACATGGTGTCAATGATTTCATCATCTGTTGCGGCTACAAAGGCTATGTCATCAAGGAATACTTCGCCAATTACTTCCTGCACACGTCGGACGTGACATTCGACATGCAGAATAATCAGATGGAAGTTCACGCGCGCAATGCCGAACCGTGGAAAGTCACGCTGGTCGACACCGGTGACGACACCATGACCGGCGGGCGCCTGAAACGTGTTCAGCCCTACCTGGACGGCGAAGAGGCGTTCTGTTTTACCTACGGCGACGGCGTGAGCGATGTCAACATTGCTGAATCGATCGCCTTCCACAAGGCGCATGGCAAGTTGGCGACGCTGACCGCGACCCAGCCCCCGGGCCGTTTCGGCGCGCTGATCTTGGACGGCCAGAAAATCAATAGCTTCCAGGAAAAGCCGCAAGGCGATGGCGCGTGGATCAACGGCGGCTATTTTGTCTTGTCGCCGAAGGTCATCGATTACATCGCGGACGACAGCACCACCTGGGAAAAGCAGCCGCTGGAACGCCTGGCCGCCGAAGGTCAGCTGGACGCCTTTTTCCATCGCGGTTTCTGGCAACCAATGGATACCCTGCGCGACAAGGTACACCTGGAAGAGCTGTGGCAATCGGGCAAGGCGCCCTGGAAGGCGGCTTGATGAATCCCGCATTCTGGCAAGGAAAACGTGTTTTCCTCACCGGCCATACCGGCTTCAAAGGCGGCTGGCTGAGCCTGTGGCTGCAGCAGCTTGGCGCCGACGTGACCGGCTACGCGCTGGAGGCGCCCACCACCCCCAGCCTGTTTGAGGTGGCCAATGTGGCGCACGGCATGCAGTCGGTCATTGGCGACGTACGCGATGGCGACGCCGTCAAGCGCGCCATGGCCGCCGCGCGCCCGGACATCGTGATTCATATGGCGGCCCAGCCACTGGTGCGATATTCCTACGTGAATCCGGTGGAAACGTATACCACCAACGTCATGGGTGTAGTCAACCTGCTCGAAGCCGTGCGCGCGACACCAGGCGTGCGCGCGGTGGTCAACGTCACCAGCGACAAGTGCTACGAAAACCGCGAATGGCCCTGGGGCTATCGCGAAAACGAAGCGATGGGCGGTTACGACCCCTATAGCAACAGCAAGGGCTGCGCCGAACTGGTGACGGCCGGCTATCGCAGTTCCTTCTTCCATGCTGACAAATACGCTGAGCATGGCGTGGCCCTGGGTAGCGGCCGCGCCGGCAATGTCATCGGCGGTGGCGACTGGGCGCTGGATCGCCTGATCCCGGATATGCTGCGCGCCATCGGCGCCGGTGAACCCGTCATGATCCGCAATCCCCATGCGATCCGCCCGTGGCAGCATGTGCTCGAGCCGCTGAGTGGCTATCTGACCCTGGCGGAAAAACTGTACACGGAGGGCCCCTTGCATGCCGAGGGCTGGAATTTCGGCCCGCATGATATCGATGCCAAACCCGTCGAATGGATCATCGAACGCATGACGCAGGAGTGGGGCGCCGGTGCATCCTGGTCGCTCGATGGTCAGGACCATCCGCACGAAGCGACGTATCTGAAGCTCGATTGTTCCAAGGCGCGCGGCCAGCTGGGCTGGCATCCGCGCTGGGACATCGGTCAGACGATCGCCAAAATCGTTGAATGGCATAAAGCCTGCGACCAGGGTGCCGACATGCGCGCATTCACGTTGGCGCAAATCGCCACCTATCAAAATACCTAATAAATTACCTAACAAATTGAAGGCTGTATCATGAGCGAACAACTGACACAACAACAAATCCGCGACCAGATCGCTGCCCTGGTGGCCCAATATGGCGCACTGGCCAGCGTGCCGAAACCGTTCGAACCGGGCGTGACCGTAATTCCGCCTGCGGGCAAAGTGGTAGGCGCTCCTGAAATGGGCCTGATGGTCGAAGCGTCGCTGGACGCCTGGCTGACCACGGGTCGTTTTAATGACGAATTTGAAAAACGCCTGGCCAAGTTCATCGGCGTCGAATTTCTGATCACGGTGAACTCCGGTTCGTCCGCCAACCTGGTCGCTTTTTCGGCCCTGACTTCGCCAAAACTGGGTGCGCGCGCCATTCAGCCTGGTGACGAAGTCATCGGCGTGGCAGCGGGCTTCCCGACCACCGTCAATCCGATTTTGCAATATGGCGCAGTGCCCGTGTTCGTCGACGTTGAACTGGGAACGTACAATATTGACGCCAGCAAGATCGAAGCGGCCATCACGGACAAGACCAAGGCCATCATGCTGGCCCATACCTTGGGTAACCCGTTCAATCTGGACGTCATCGTTGCACTGTGTAAGAAATACAATCTGTGGTTGATCGAAGATTGCTGTGATGCCCTGGGCGCCACCTACAACGGCCAGATGTGCGGCACCTTCGGCGATATCGGCACCATGAGTTTCTACCCTGCGCACCACATCACCATGGGCGAGGGCGGCGCCGTCTTCACCAACAATCCGGAACTGAAAGCGATCGCCGAATCGTTCCGCGACTGGGGCCGTGACTGCTATTGCGCACCGGGCAAGGACAATACCTGCGGCCAGCGCTTCTGCTGCAAGCTCGGCACGCTGCCGGATGGCTACGACCACAAGTACACCTACAGCCACCTGGGCTACAACCTGAAGATCACGGACATGCAGGCCGCTTGCGGCCTGGCGCAGATGGATCGCGCGGCCGGTTTCGTGCAGGCGCGCAAGGACAATTTCAACTACATGAAAAACGGCCTGCAAAGCTGTGCGGAGTTCCTGATCCTGCCGGAAGCGACGCCGAACTCGGATCCATCGTGGTTCGGTTTCCCGATCACCCTGCGTCCGGAAGCCAATGTGGACCGTGTCAGCCTGTTGACCTTCCTGGATCAAAACAAGATCGGCACACGTCTGCTGTTCGCCGGTAACCTGACACGCCAGCCATACATGATCGGGCGTAACTACCGCGTCTCGGGCGAGCTGACGAATACCGACCGCATCATGCACGACACGCTGTGGATCGGCGTGTTCCCTGGCTTGACCAAGGAGATGATGGACTTCTCGATCAGCAAGATTGAAGAATTCTTTGGTGTGAATTTCTAAATCATATTATGAAACTACTTAAAGAACTCCTTCCCGCCAGTTTTTTGCTTGAGCCTAGCCACTTTGAAGATGCACGAGGCACCTTTGTTAAAACCTATCATGAAGGCATCTGCAAAAGTTTAGGCGCCAATCTGGATATCCAAGAGGAGTTCTATTCTATTTCACGCAAGGACGTCATTCGCGGCATGCACTTTCAGTTGCCGCCGCACGATCATGACAAGCTGGTTTACTGCACCCGCGGCGCCGTCCGAGATGTACTGTTAGACCTGAGAAAAGGACCAGGCTATGGCAAAGTGGCATCCGTCGACCTATCTGGAGAAAATGGTCTGATGGTCTTTATTCCAAAGGGTATAGCTCATGGTTTTGTTGCGCTGACAGATGAAGCGTTGATGCTGTACAAGACCAGCACGGTGCACACGCCGTCTGCCGACTGCGGCATACGCTGGGACAGCTTCGGATTCGATTGGCAAGTGACGGCACCGATCATGTCGGCGCGCGATGTGCAGCACGGCGTCTTTGCCGATTTCGTTTCTCCGTTTTAGTAGGATATATTCCATGAAAGTATTTCTTACTGGTGCTACCGGCTTTATAGGCAGTCAGCTAGTCAAACGTCTGCTCGCCGACAATCATGAGGTTGCAATCCTGGTACGTCAGCACTCCGATCTCAGCGTATTGCATGATGCCTTACCAAAGATTAGCGTGCATATCCATGATGGCAGCTATCCCTCGGTATATGCGGCACTGGAGCAAACTCGACCAGACGTCGTGTGCCACGTTGCCTCCTTGTTCTTGGCACAGCACAAGCCGGAAGATGTGAACCGCCTGATCGAGTCAAATCTCGGCATGCCGACACAGTTGCTTGAGGCTATGCAACAGTTGGGCTTGCGTCGCCTGATTAATACCGGCACGTCCTGGCAGCACTTCGAGGACGCGGCATACAATCCCGTTAACCTGTATGCGGCCACCAAGCAAGCATTTGAGGACTTACTGGCCTACTATGTATCCGCGCACGGTTTTCAAGTCATCACACTGAAGCTGTTCGACACTTACGGCCCCGGCGATACTCGTGCAAAACTGTTCAGCTTGTTGCGCAAGACAGCCCGCAGCGGCGTCAACCTGCGCATGTCGCCGGGAGAGCAACTGCTCGACCTCGTGTACATCGATGACGTACTCGATGCCTACCTCTTGGCCATGCACCGCCTCCCCTCAATTGGCGCAGCCGAATGCTATGCCGTCAGCACCCCCGATCGTCTGACCTTGAAAGATTTGGTGCAGGTCTATGGCGCCATCGTAGGCAAAAATCTGCAGATCGAATGGGGTGGCCTTCCCTACCGTCCACGCGAAACCATGCAACCGAGTACACGTCAACCTCGTCTGCCAGGTTGGAAACCAAATATTACATTGCAGCAAGGGATCGCGCGCATGGAAGCCGACACGCTGCTCGACGGTTTGCTGGTTGGGCAAAGTGAATGAAAAAAGATATGCTCTGGGGCTATCTGTCCCAGTTTTTGCAGTACGGGGCAGCTTTGCTGGTCCTGCCTTTATTACTGAGGAAACTGAGTAGTGCCGAGCTAGGCATTTGGTATGTCTTCATGACGATATCGGCTTTGGTGACGATGCTCGACCTTGGCTTCACACCTACCCTCGCACGCAATGTCAGTTATGTCCTGGGTGGTGCGAAACGCCTACTCAAGGACGGCTTCGAGGTCCTGAACACCCCATCCGCTGTCGACTACAGCCTGTTCAATGCCATCATGCACGCAGCGCGGCGCATCTTCATGGTCTTGGCCAGCTGCGCCTTCCTGCTGCTCGCCACTCTGGGAAGCTGGTACATCGTGCATGTATCGCAAGGTCAGATCGCCACGCAAGAAGTGTTGCTTGCCTGGGGCGTGTTCGTTGTTGCCACTGTCATCAATCTGTATTACAAATACTATACGCCGTTGCTGCAAGGACGCGGCCTGTATGCAGCCTTCTACAAATCGAGTGCCCTGTCCAATCTCGGTTTCGTGATTGTCACGGCCATACTTTTGCAATGCGGACTGACCTTACTGGCGGTGGCCTTGGGTTACCTTGTTTCGGCGCTGATTGGTCGCTGGCTCAGCTGGTATTATTTTCACGACCAGCCTTTCGAGACCTCCCTGCGTCAAGCGCCGCCGTCCAATATCTCCACGCAGGATATTTTCGGCATTCTCTGGCATAACGCCTGGCGCATGGGCTTGGGGGTCATCGGTGCCTTCCTGATACTGAGGGCCAATACGCTACTGTCTTCAGCCTATCTGGGCCTGGCCACCACCGCCGCGTATGCACTGACGCTGCAAGTCTATTCCGTCTTGCAAAACATGTCGATGGTTCTGTTTAATATCCAACAACCTAAACTTGCGCAATACCGTGTTGCGAATGAATCAGGGCGCCTGCGCCATACCATACAGCTCGGCATCGGCTGTGCACTCGGGATCTTTCTCTGTGGCGCGATCATCCTGGTGTGTTTTGGCCCGACCATGATCAAATGGATAGGCGGTCAAACCGGGCTGCTGGCATTGCCACTACTGATTTGGGTCGGGATCATGGTCCTGCTGGAATTGAACCACTCGCTGGCCGCCAGCGTCATTGTCACAGGTAACCGTGTGCCATTTGTCAAACCAGCGCTCTTTTCTGGACTGGCTATTGTCGCGCTCTCATGGCTAGGTCTGCGTTGGGGAGGGATGGGCCTGACATGGCTCATCGCAAGTCAATTTACAGTACAACTCCTCTATAACAATTGGAAATGGCCATACATGGTCTGGCTCGAACTGTATCGCAATAAAGCGTCGCCTACCACCTCCTCGCCCCATCAAGTGAAAGTGTAACGTTTGAACATTCTCGATATTGAAGACCAGTTTGCCATTTGTGCAGATCGTCCTTCGTCACTCATCATTGATGGTGGTAAGCGTCTCATGCCGACACTGTCCATCATGATCCCGACCTATCGCCGCCCGGACATGCTGGCGCAGGCGATTCGCTCGGTGCTGGCCCAGGCAAGCGATATTGACTTCGAAATCGTCGTCGTGGATAACGACCATTCGATGAGCGAACAAATTGACGAACTGATTCGTCAATTTGCAGATGATCGCCTGCGCCTGTTCCGCAACAGCGAAAATCTGGGGATGTTCGGCAATTGGAACCGCTGTATTGAACTAGCGCGCAGTGAATGGATTTCCATTTTGAATGATGATGATTTATTGCATCCAGATTTTGTCGCTGAAATGTTCTCGGTGTTGAAAAAAGATCCTTCGATCAGTCTGCTATACTGCCGCTCCATCTTTATGGATGCCCGTGGTAGTCTTAACCAGCAGCTCAAAAAAAGAATCAAACAAGGCCTGAAAAATATCAAGAATACATGGTTTTTGCCGCATTTGAGCCGAATCCCGATTTCCCACGTCTATATGGATGCGCCATCGAGCGCCCTTGGCCTGATTTTTAAACGTAGTCACGCCATGCAAATTGGTGGCTACAAGGCGTCTGCCTTTCCCAGTTCAGACTATGTATTTTTCACAATGTATTTCCTGAATTTCGGAGCAAGCAGGCTGAACAAGACTTTGGCGTATTATCGCATTCATGAAAATGAAACCGCCAATCCAGCCACCGGCGAAGGATTTATTGCCAAAAATATACAATTGCGTAGAGCGCTGGAAAAACACGTCAATATACCACCATCACTGTTACGTCATTATGCTCAGTTCTATGCATTGGTCACGATAAAACAATATAAAAGTTTCTGGAATATAGAACTTGATCTCCCCCGTCTGCGCCGGGAACATGGCTTGAGCGAACTGCCAGCCAAGCCATTTTTTCACCTAAGCAGACTTGTATTGCGCCTGTGCTTTCTCTTTTCTCGGAAAAAATAATCGAATTTTAATTCGAATTCAACAATATTATTCAATAATATTTTTATGACAAAAAAAAATACACCGAAGAAGAAAATACTCATTGCCGCTTACGCCATCTCACCGTATTCAGGCTCTGAATTTGGCGTAGGTTGGAATTTCGTTTCCAAGCTGAGCGCGTTTTATGACATTACCGTGCTGTACGGAACGTCCGGTGTCTGCATGGGAAATCATGAAACGATGCTTCAATATCGCCAAAGCAATCCAGATGATGGCGTCAACTATGTGTATGTCGAGCCAAACAGGCTAGTGCGTTTGTTCGACTGGATGAACCGTTCGATCACTCCCCTGTTCTTTTCATTTTCTTACATGTTGTGGCAACGCCAAGTACTAGCCACCGCAAGAAAAATGCAGGCAAATGAAAATTACAGCCTGGTGCATCAATTGAACACGATAGGATTTCGGCATCCGGGTTTTTTGTGGAAACTCGATCTCCCCTTTGTCTGGGGGCCGGTCGGTGGAAGTTCGAACTTGAACGATATATTTTTCCCTATATTAGGAAAAGGAAACTTTCTTCGGCACAAGTTGAGAAACTGGACAAATAGCTACTTCCTGCAATACTCGGCACGCGTCAAAAATGCGGCAATGGCCGCAAAAGCAATTTTTTCGGCCACCTCGGCTGATCGCGATAATCTCCAGCATTTTCTGCATGTGGATTGCCAGATCATTCGTGAAAATTCGCTCTTGAATCTACGGGAGACGATCAAGCCGACAGGTGCCGAGGTGCAATTTGTCTGGGCTGGCCGAATCGACGAACTCAAGGCTCTGAACCTCGTGCTGAGCGCCTTGGAGCATTTGTCCGGACGGCAGGACTGGCGTTTGCACGTCATCGGTGATGGACCGTGCAAAGCGGTGCTGCAGGCCCAATCCACGGCGCTGAAACTCGATGAGCGGATCATGTGGCATGGACAAGTACCGCGCGAGCAGGTGCTCGACATCATGCGTGAAGCCGACGTCCACGTCATGCCGTCAATGATGGACAGCAATCCCACCGTATTACTGGAAGCGTTTGAAATGGGCTTACCCAGTATCGCGCTCGACCAGTATGGCGCACGTGACCTGATAACAGCAGATACTGGCTTCAAGGTAACGCTCAACACGGTGGAGGGCATCATTGAGCAGATGGCGGACTACATGGCATTTTGTCTGAACAATCATGCAGCGCTCGACCACATGAAAACCAATGTCCTGCAGCGCCAGGCGGAACTGCACTGGGATGTGACAATACGTCAGGTGCGCGACATTTATGAAAAGGTGACGCATGAGTGATTTTTTTTCAACGCTGGCATCACGCGCAAGAAAAGAGAAATTCGCCATCGATCCGGACGTTCCCAAGGCCTATTTGCTGCGTTTTTTCTCTGGCAAAGTCATTGACCTCTTGCGCGGAATTCTCGTGTTTCGACGCCTGAACGCGCGCATTTTTGTCGGCAAAAAGACAGAGATTCTGTGTGCCTCGAAAATCCATAGCGGCCGCTTCATCAAATTTTCGTCCGAATGCTATGTAGATGCCCTGTCGCGCGATGGAATTCGTCTGGGGAATAATTTTTCCCTGGGACGTGGTGCCTCCATTGAATGCACAGGATCGCTGGCAACCTTGGGCAAGGGTTTCTCGGCAGGAAATAATGTAGGCATTGGGTCCTTCAGTTTTCTTGGTTGTGCGGGCGGTATCAGCATCGGTGATGACACCATACTGGGCAATTTTGTCAGCATGCATTCTGAAAATCACAATTTTGAGGACGGCGGCATCCCCATCCGTCTGCAAGGAGTCACTCAGCAAGGTATACGCATAGGGAACAACTGCTGGATCGGCGCCAAGGCCACCATCCTGGACGGTGCCGAGATAGGCGACAATACCGTGATTGCCGCCGGTGCGGTTGTCACTGCGGGGAAGTATGAAGGAAACGCCGTATATGGCGGCATTCCGGCACGTAAATTAAAATCACTTATCGCATGACGCACATACCTCTCGTCTCCTCAACGGAGTCCGTAAAAATCGACCTGGTCTTCTGCCATTTGCTTAATGACGCATCCGGCAGTCCGCGGGTACTGCGAGGTACCATCAAGGCATTGGTTGACGATCCCGCTCGCGCGATGCTCTTTGTTGGCTCCCAGGGCCGTGGCGTCTTGGAAACGTGCGGCATTCCCCTCAGCCGATATTGGTACCACCGTTCACGGTTGCGTATCATTACTCTCTGCAATCTGCTACTCAGCCAGATATTTCTGCTGTTCGCCTTACTCTGCCAACGCAACATCGCCAAGGATGCAGTGATTTATGTGAATACTCTGCTGCCTTTCGGTGGCGCACTATATGGCAAGCTCACCGGGCGCAAGGTCATCTATCATGTCCATGAAATATCCATAGAACCCAAGCCCTTGCGTCTGTTGCTCTGCACGATCGCGCGCATGTGCTCGGCCTACAATATTTATGTGTCGAAGTCGCACGCGGAAGCCTTGCCTATCACCGGCGTGCCAGCCGTGCAAATCTACAATACGCTCGACGCGGACTTCACGGCTGTCGCGGCTCAAGCCAGCTATCAACCGCGTCACGATGGTATCTTTACGATACTGATGCTGGCATCGCTGCGCGATTACAAGGGTGTGCCGGAAATGGTGGCACTGGCCGCCGCGCTTATCGACCGCAAAGATGTGCAATTTGAATTGGTGGTCAACGACGATCAGGCGGCCATCACGCAATATTTTGCCCATATGCCGCTAACGCCCAACCTGCGCGTGTATCCTCGCACCGATAATCCTGCCATGTTTTATCAGCGCGCTGGCGTGCTGCTCAACCTCTCGCGCGTGGATAGCTGGATTGAAACCTTCGGACTTACAGTGCTGGAAGGCATGGCTTTTGGCATACCCGTACTTGTACCACCAATGGGCGGGCCGGCAGAGCTGGTAAACGACATGCAGGAAGGATTTCTGGTCGACTCACGTGACTTTACACTGTTAAAACGAAGAACACTGACCCTTGCAGACGATACCGCCCTGTGCCATTCCATGTCGAAAGCGGCACGCGCCAGGGCCGACAACTTTTCACAAGAGAAGTTTTCCCAGGCGCTCAGGGGGCTCGTGGGAATGCTGCGATGATGCAGCCAATCCACCTGCTTTCACTGTAAATACGTGCCCCATCCAATAACACGGGAAATAGTTTGTTAATCGGTAAAATAATCCACACGCCACGCCAGGTCGGTGCCCCTTCGCAATTACTATTCTGGGGCCTCCTGCTATCTGTACTTGGTCTCTTTTTCAGTTCCAACTATCTCAAACTGGGCAGCCTGTTTTTGACGGCGCTGTATATCGCGCTACCGGTAAAAAAAGTATGGCGCTATCGCGGTGAGAAGCTGGAACTCTACTTGTTGCTACCATGCATCATGGGCCTGCTCTTTGCATGGAAAAACCAGCTGGCTGATACAGTTCGGGACATTCTATTCTTTTTGATTCCATACATTTACTTCCTGGCGGGGAAACGATTTTTCAAGCAAGGTGGGGATATCCGCCATCTGATTTTTGGTTATTCGAGAATATATTGCGTCATATTTTTTCTACTGCTGTGTTTCTTCTGGTTTGAAATGGGTTTTATCGGGGTACTGCAAATACGTGACTTTGTCAGCCCCGGCAGCTTCCTGCTGGTTTACTGCATTGTAATACTGTATGAAAAGCGAAAATCCTGGAAACAAGTATTACACAACCCGTGGTTTGTTGCCGTACATGCCGTTTTTCTCGCTCAGTTTTCGCGTACCTATGTTCTCATCCTGGCGGCTTTTTTTCTTCTCTCCGGCAGAAAAATCATCGACGCCAAAATAATGTGGCGCGCCTTGGCCCTTTTCATTCTTGCCGCTGCCGTTGCCGGCGCTTTTGGTTTGTATGATTTGATAGATGAAACACTGCATAAGGCAATCTCAGAACTGCATTTTAATGAAGAGTGGACTCAGGAGGACATCGGCACCAGCTATCGCGCCTACGAAATTTTTGCGTCATTTCGCGAATTCAAGAACTATCCAGTCCTTAACGAGATTTTTGGTGGTGGATTCGGCGCATTAGTCCATCTCGATTTTCCAGTCCCATTGGGCGGTGCTGAATATTCGGAAATTCCATGGATGCACAACGGCTATCTGTACATTCTCGTCAAGACCGGACTGGCTGGCCTGCTGTGTTATTTCATTTTTTTGCTGAAAATGTTCATGCGTGCCAAACACTGCACGTCCCCCCATGGCAGGATGATGATACTTGGCAGCATCGCGGGACTGTTACTGTCCAACATGGTCATCTGCGGCATCTTCAGCAATGAATCCGTATTTTGTTACATCGTGTTAGGTTATTTCTCAAGTTTTCTTGCAATAAAAAAAACAGGTTCACATTAATATGAAAAAAATCGCTATCGTAGGTTCCGTCGGATTGCCAGCCAAATATGGAGGATGGGAAACACTTGTCGACCACCTGACGACGCACTTGTCCACTTCCTTCGATTTCACCGTATATTGCTGCGCTGAAAAATACCCGGAGAAACTGGCAACCTATAATGGCGCCAAGCTGGTCTACATCAACCTCGATGCCAATGGCATGCAAAGCATCATCTATGATCTGTGGTCGATGTTGAAAGCCATCCGTTATGCCGATACGATCGTGGTCTTGGGGGTGTCCGGTTGTATCTTCATGCCTGTGCTGAAGCTCATATCGCGCAAAAAATTTGTCATCAATATTGATGGCCTCGAGTGGCGCCGGGCCAAATGGAGTGGCTTTGCCAAATGGTTCCTGAAACTATCGGAATCGGCCGCCGTACGCTATGCCGACCAGGTCGTGACAGACAACAAAGCAATCCAGGACTATGTCAAAACGCAATATGGACGCGATAGCGCACTGATCGCCTATGGGGGCGACCATGCTGTACGTCCACAACGGGATGATGTCATATTGGCAAAATATGAACTCGATCGCGTGAAATACGCATTTAAAGTATGCCGCATCGAGCCTGAAAACAATATCGACATGATTATCGAGGCATTCGCCAGCGCGCCCACGATGGATCTTGTCATCGTGGGCAACTGGGATAATAGCGAATATGGCAAGCAATTAAGGCAAAAATATGCGGGAATTTCCCATTTGCATTTGCTCGACCCAATCTACGATCACACTATCCTGAATCAGCTACGCGCTGCCTGCCAAGTGTATGTCCACGGCCACAGCGCTGGCGGAACCAATCCTTCACTGGTCGAAGCGATGAGCCTGGGCTTGCCAGTGCTTGCCTATGGCTGCATCTTCAACCGCGAAACGACCAACCAGCAGGCGTATTTTTTTGACACGTCTGCAGAATTAACTGAATTGCTGAACAGCCTGACCGAGGCCAAGCTGACGCTCTTGGGACATCAGATGAAACAATTGGCGGATCAATTGTACACATGGGACAGAATTTCGAGCGGCTATGCACACATCTTTTAATCCCCATAGTTTTCTCGTGACGGGCGCCTCGGGCTTTGTCGGCCGGGGGCTGACACAGCGTCTTGGCGTCCAGGCCGGGGCGCGCGTGGTGTGCGCCGCGCGTAGCCACATCCCATGCGCAGCACCCAACATGACGTTCTTCCAATGCAACGATGCGCTCGAAACACAGGATTGGCGCGCGGCGCTCAATGGTGTGGAGGTGGTCATTCATCTTGCGGCCAGGGTCCACGTCATGCGAGATACGGCAGCGTCTCCTATGGACGAATTTCGTCGTATCAACGTGCAAGGTAGCATCAATCTGGCGCGCCAGGCAGCGGCTTCCGGCATCCGCAGATTCATCTTCATCAGTTCGTTAAAGGTGAATGGCGAGCAGACGCTTCCTGGTCGCCCGTTCCAGGCCAGTGATGCGGCGAATCCACAAGACCCCTACGGCATGTCCAAACACGAAGCCGAACAGGCGCTGCTGGCCATTGGACGCGAAACGGGCATGGAAATCGTTATCCTGCGCCCACCGTTGATCTATGGACCTGGCGTACGCGCCAATTTTGAAAGATTGATGCGTTTGGTACAGCGCGGTGTACCATTACCATTCGGCGCCGTACACAATGTCCGCAGTATGGTTGCACTGGAGAATTTTGTTGATTTGATTGCGCTCAGTACATGGCATGCACAAGCACCAGGAAAAATATTCCTTGTGTCAGATGACCACGATGTCAGCATTGCACAGTTACTGCGCATGTTGGCAAGCGGCATGAAGAAACATATTTGGCTCATACCCGTTCCTCCCGGCCTGCTTGTGGCGTTGGCGCGCCTGGCAGGAAAATCGATGGATGCGAGCCGCTTACTTGACTCATTGCAGGTTGATATTAGCGAGACCAAACGTATGCTGAACTGGCAGCCCGCCCATGCGATGCAGGACGCCATCAACAAGACCGTGACTTCTTTTACTTCAAAACAATAAAAATACTCCAATGAAAAGATTATTTGATTTCGCCCTTTCTTCCGTATTGCTGCTCGTCTTTGCCATCCCGATTCTCATCGTCGCCCTACTTGTCAAGCTCACCTCACCAGGGCCTGCCATTTACTGGTCGGACAGGGTCGGGGTGCGCAACAAGATTTTCCGCATGCCAAAGTTCCGTACGATGCGTATAGACACACCAGCCGTGGCAACGCACTTGCTCACTAATCCCGGGCAGTTTCTCACGCCGATAGGTTCCTTCCTGCGCAAGTCCAGCCTTGACGAGTTACCGCAATTGTGGAGCATCCTGAGCGGCGACATGAGCTTTGTCGGCCCCCGTCCCGCCCTGTTCAACCAGCAGGATTTGATCGCACTAAGGACAGAATACGGCATCGACCGCATACTGCCAGGTCTGACCGGCTGGGCACAGATCAATGGCCGCGATGAATTGCCGATTCCGGAAAAGGTCAAACTCGATCTGACCTATATGCAGCAGCAATCGTTCTTCTTCGACTTAAAAATTATCCTCCTGACGGCACTCAAGGTAGTACGCCGCGATGGCGTCACGCATTGATGAGTTTTACATTGGAAACAGTATTGTTTTTACAATATCCCAACGGTTTGCAGCGAAACCATCGCTGCTCTTATCCTTTCTAAAGTAATTATTCGTCAAAATGAAATTAATTATTGATTTATCACGATTCAAGAAACAGCTCATTGCTGTTACTGCTGATTTGATATTCTTGCCGTTGACCTTTTGTCTGGCGATTATTTTGCGCTACGATGTCGTTAACCTGAACTTGTTCCTCAGCTATTTTTGGATCATTGTTGCGGCCCCCATCGTCGCCATTCCCATCTTTATCAAAATTGGCCTGTACCGCGCCGTCATCCGCTTCATCGATCAGAAAATCGTGTATGTGGTCCTCTTCGGTGTCACCCTGTCGGTCGCTGTTTTACTGGCACTGGCGGGGCTATTGACGCATATGGCAGGACTCTCACGCGGCGTATTCGGCATTTATTGGGTGAGTGCCTTGACCTATGTAGTGGCCAGCCGCTTTCTCGCACGGGGAGTACTACTCCACCAGATGGGACGTCGCTATACTCGCGTCGCCATCTATGGCGCGGGCAAAGCTGGCGTGCAACTGGCCAGTGCCTTGCGTGCCGGCCGCGAGTACATGCCGGTGGCGTTCATCGATGATATGAAAGAATTGCGTGATGCAACTATTTCTGGCATTAAAGTCCATCCATCCAATGCGCTGGCCGATGTGATCGAGAAATATGGGGTGAACGAGATACTGCTGGCCATGCCTGCCCTGAACAAGGCAGAACAGAAAAAAATTCTCAATAGCCTTGAACACCTGAAAGTAAAG
Organism: Janthinobacterium sp. JF4; assembly: GCF_059617925.1. Taxonomy (NCBI): domain Bacteria; kingdom Pseudomonadati; phylum Pseudomonadota; class Betaproteobacteria; order Burkholderiales; family Oxalobacteraceae; genus Janthinobacterium; species Janthinobacterium sp. JF4. The sequence continues at coordinate 190,116 of NZ_JCAQAV010000005.1, forward strand.
ATCAAGGTTACCCCGCCGGTGGAAAGCCTGGTCAGTGGTGAGTTACGCGTGCAAGATGTCCGCGACATCGAAATTGAAGATTTGCTGGGCCGTGACCAGGTATCGCCCGATCTGTCGCTGATATCCAGTTGCATTGTCGGCAAATCCGTCATGGTCACGGGCGCTGGTGGCTCGATCGGTTCCGAACTGTGTCGCCAGATCATCCGATTGAAACCTGCGCGCCTCGTCTTGCTGGACATGTCCGAATTTGCTCTATATTCCATCAAGCAGGAGTTAAGAGGCATTAATGAAGGATATGAGTTAGGCGTCGAGATACTGCCCTTCCTCGGTAGCGTGCTCGATACTGATAAATGTCAGCGTATCTTGCAGTCCTTCTCAGTGGAAACGCTGTATCATGCGGCAGCCTATAAACACGTGCCGTTGGTGGAACATAACCCCATCGAGGGGGTCCGCAACAATGTCTTCGGCACGCTCAGCATTGCCAAGGCGGCGATGGCGGCCCATGTCAAATATTTTGTCCTGATTTCCACGGACAAGGCGGTACGCCCAACCAATGTGATGGGCACAACCAAGCGCCTCGCGGAACTCATTTTGCAGGCATTTACACGCGAACAGAGCCACACGCGCTTTTGCATGGTACGTTTTGGTAATGTCCTGGGTTCGTCTGGTTCGGTCGTTCCCCTATTCCGTCGGCAGATCGAGGCCGGTGGCCCCATCACCCTGACACATCCGGAAATCACACGCTATTTCATGACCATTCCTGAGGCCGCCCAACTTGTCCTGCAAGCCGGCGCCATGGGAACTGGCGGCGACGTATTCGTTCTTGACATGGGCGAACCCGTGAAGATCATGGATCTGGCTGAACGCATGATCCATTTGAGTGGCCTGGAAGTGAAGAGCAAGTCGGCACCGGACGGTATTGAAATACAGCATGTGGGTCTGCGCCCCGGAGAAAAGCTCTATGAAGAGCTATTAATTGGGGGCAATGTTGAAGGCACCGAGCATCCCCTCATCATGCGGGCAGAGGAATCGGAAGTGCCTTGGCAAGATTTGAAAAAGATCTTGGCGGATATGGATCTTGCATGCAATGACTTCAATTTCGAGGCGCTACGTAATCTGCTGCTACGGGCAGTTCACGAATATGTACCGCAATGTGGTATCGAAGACCTGATATGGACAGAGCAGAGGCGTCAACAGGCTACTGCAGAAGATAAATCGCCACCGCTCAAGGATAGTAATTTTTTAACATGATCCGAATGACCGACTGAAGCCTGCCTCAAATAAAAATAGGGGGAGTATATGGATAACGAGACAAGAAAGCTAACAAATTGTAACAAATACCTATTTTCACGTCTCCCATTATTCCCCTATAATATTTTTTGAAAAAATCTGCTCTCCGAAAAAATGAAGCTCGCAATATAAAAATCAACATCGACTATTGTCCTTGGCACATTTTTTCACTCAATAGCAATCAAATTTTTCATCAAGAGTAACCGTAGAGAACTCATCCCCTTCAGGTAATACATATCGCGAAATCATATTCGCCCGGCATCCCCAGACAGGACTGAGCGATATGGCAGACTAGCCCTTTGAAACATCCTCGCCATTCCTATGTTGAAATGGCGAGCTGGAAAATTAAAAAAGAGAACTTATGGAAAAGCATCACGAATTGAATGAATCGGAAGTTTACGTTGAAGATGATGACTTCAATTTGACAAATTTCCTCACCATCTTATGGAAATCGCGTGGCGTTATTCTGGCGGGAACGGCCTTGGTGGCGATACTCGGCACTTCGAGTGCCTTATTCCTTGGCAAATACCAAAGTGAAGGTTTTTTACAATTCGGCGGCGCTATTCCCGAGAAAAAAGTAGAGAAAGATGGCAAGGAAGTCAAAGAACAGGCGCCCGGTATCGCTTTGGCTGACTACAAGCGCTTTTCATCGCCATTAAACACCAGCGAACGCTTTAATGAATTTATCAGGCAAAACAATCTCGAAAATGACCCTACTGTCATCGCGTTGAGCCAGACATTTGCCGCGCGCGGGGGGATTGCCAAGGTGATCGAACCGATCTTTCCGTTCACCAAGCTTGATGCCAAAGAATTGATGAGCGGCACCAAGGATGCCGACAACAATGTCATCGCCGTTTCCATCAGCTACGCGGCCAAGACACCGGAAAGCGCGCAACAAGCGGTGAGCTTGCTTGGCCGGTATACAGTCGACACCATTGTCTACATGATTTATACGGATATTTTACGCTTTAAGAATTCCGAAATTTCCGCTGCCATTACCAAGCTGGATAATAAAATCATTGAAAACAAGGAAAAAATCGACTCGTATCAGCGCAAGGGCGTCAAGCTCAAGCAAATCGTTACGCGCTATCCGGACGCTGCCAGCCAGGCTTCCCGCCAGCTTGTATCAATAACCGAAGATACGGCACGCTACCTGTCGCCGATGAGCCAACTGATGACTAGCGAAGTCGAGATTACTGAAGCGAATGAAGCCATCTACAAGGCAAAGCGGGAACAGAAACAGTATATGATACTCGCCGAGTATTATGATCGTGCAAAAGCATTGGCTGAGAGCACAAAATCTGGCGAAGCCATTCTGCGAGGACTGGAACCAATCAAGAACACGGTTTTTAGCAACAAGGATATGGAAGACGAAACGATCAAGGAAGTCTATAACAAGATCAGTGTCGACAATAGTTCGGCCATTAGTCTCTATCTGGAAAAAACACGGTTTATTGCCGGTCCCAGCTTGCCCAAGAATCGGACCACCCGCACGTCAGTTGCCCTGTTAGGCAGCCTGCTGGCAGGCTTGGGCATCTCCATCTTTTTCGTGCTGGGGCGTCGTTGGTGGCAGAATAACCGTCAACAGCTGCAAGGCTGATTGCGATAGTACAACACACGGGCTGGCGCCACCTGGTTCGACAGCCGTGCATATCCGGCTGTCAGATCCGGCCAGTGTCGGCTCACTGCATCTCAATTTCCTAGCGCCCGACTGTCACGACCATATCATAGCGGTGGGAGCTTCTCCGCCTCTTCATCATAAAAAAAACCCAAAAAGTGCACATTGAACTTTGTGGGTTTCATTCATCAATTCTGGCACTGTTACTACCCGAACAACAACGGGTAGCAGTCAGTCGCAACAAAAAGCATCAGCTTTTCAACAACCCACCCAGCAACGCGGCCACCTTCTGCTTCGGCTTGGCCGCGACAGGCGCCATGCTGGCCGCAGCCGGGGCTGCTGCCTTGGCGGGCTCATATGGCTTCAGGAACCAGGGATCGGCCTTTTCGCGGCGGGCGCCGGGACCGAAGGCGGGACGCGCACCGCGCTCGGCGGAGCGGCTGTCGCGGCTGCTGTCGCCGGCATGGCGGCTCTCCGGGGCGCGCGCGGGACGCGCCTCGCCACCTTCGGTACGGCGCGGTGGACGGCGCTCGCTGTCGCTGCTGCGGGCTGGAGCGGGATTGAAGCCCGTCAATTCACCGCGCTTGATGCTTTGCTTGATGAGTTTCTCGATATCGGCCAGCAAGCGCTCGTCTTTGTCCGAGTAGATCGAGATGGCGTCGCCCGAGGCGCCGGCGCGGCCCGTGCGGCCGATGCGGTGGACATAGTCTTCCGCGTTGTACGGCAAGTCGAAGTTGATGACGCAAGGCAGGTCGGAAATGTCCAGGCCGCGCGCCGCCACGTCGGTGGCCACCAGCACATCGATCTCGCCCTTCTTGAACGCTTCCAGCGCCGCCATGCGCTCCTGCTGGCTCTTGTCGCCATGAATCGCGGTGGCGCTCATGCCTTCCTGCTCCAGCACGCGGGCCAGGCGCGAGGCGCCGATCTTGGTATTCGAGAATACGATAACCTGCTTCAGGTCGCGCTGGCGCAACAGATGGGCTACCAGGGCATGCTTCTGGTCTTCCGTTACCTTGTACACCACCTGCGTGACCTTGTCGGCCGTCTGGTTACTGCGCGCTACTTCGATCGTCAGCGGATCGTTGAGGAAAGTGGCGGCCAGCTTCTTGATTTCTGGCGAGAACGTGGCCGAGAACATCAGGTTCTGGCGCTGCTTCGGCAGCAAGTTGATGATGCGCTGCAAGTCCGGCAGGAAGCCCATGTCCAGCATGCGGTCGGCCTCATCCATGACCAGCATCTGTACCTGGCTCAGGCTGATGTTCTTTTGCTCGATATGGTCGAGCAAGCGGCCCGGCGTGGCGATGACGATTTCCACACCACCACGCAGGATGACGGTTTGCGGCTTCATGTCCATGCCGCCGAAGACAACGGTCGAACGCAGCGGCGTGTGCTTGGCGTAGGCCTTGACGTTTTCGGCTACTTGCACCGCCAGTTCACGGGTCGGCGTCAGGATCAGCGCGCGCACCGGGTGGCGTGCCGGCGACATGCTGCTGCTGGCATGCGCCATCAGCAACTGGATGATCGGCAAGGAAAAACCGGCCGTCTTGCCGGTGCCCGTTTGCGCGGCACCCATCACATCGCGGCCTTGCAGCACCACGGGAATCGCTTGTTCCTGGATCGGTGTCGGATGGGTGTAGCCTTGATCGGTCAGTGCGCGCTGGATTTCAGGCGCGAGGCCAAAGTCGGCAAAGGTCAGGCTGGGAGCAGCGGATGCGGCAGGTGCTGGTGCAGGCGCAGCGGCGACGGGCGCCGCCTCAGGGGCAATCGCCGGGCTGGGCGTAGGAGTCGATTCGGTTTCAGACATAAATTTTCTGGTGTGCCTCCGCACTGCGGAAGCCATGCTTTCTCAATAAACAACATTTCGGGGCACAGGCAGCTCCGTCTTGCAAGCCATGGATCATTGTTCTTGCGGCACCTCCGTGCTCCGGGACATGCTGTATGGCGTATGCGGGAGCGTCGAAGAGATGTGCTGCGATGGCGGCGGAGATCGCGCCGGCGGAACATCGCGCGCAGAAGATACAATATCAGTGCTGTAAACGATACCCTAATTCACCGCAACTGTACACGGAAACCGTGATTTTTGAGCAAAAAGCGTTCCAGCAACGGCACGCCGGGATACCGTATGATGCCAACTTCGATGCCTCCTCCGCCGCTCCCTGCCCGCACCATGCCCACGCCGCCTTTACTCCACGATCCGCCACCGCAAGCGCCCAGCAAACCGGGCAATGACGAGTGCTGCCACAGCGGTTGCACTTTTTGCGTGCTGGAAATGTACCAGGAAGACCTGGCCGCCTACGAAGAGGCCCTGAGGGCGTGGCAACAGCGCCAGCAAGCCGCTGCCGCACCCACTCCCCCAGGCATCAAGAAGGCGCGCAAGCGCGCTTAACTTCATTCAATCAAAAGCTTTCCCACTCATCAATTGGCGCCGCCGCGCGGCGCGCCGTGCTGACCAGTTGACGCGGGGCCGCGGCCGGCGTCACGGCTGCCGGCGCCTTGACGGTGACGGGCACGCGCGGCCGGGGCGCGGCGACACTGGCCACATCGAGTTTGAAGATGCTGACCACTTCGCTCAGGCTGACGGCCTGCTCCTGCATCGATTCGGCCGCTGCCGCCGCCTCTTCCACCAAGGCCGCATTTTGCTGCGTCACCTGATCCATCTGGGCGATGGCCTGGTTAACCTGCTCGATACCGGCGCTCTGCTCGCTGCTGGCGGCCGTGATCTCGCTCATGATGTCCGTCACGCGGGTGATGCTGGCAACGATGTCATCCATTGTGCGGCCTGCCTGGTCCACCAGTTTCGATCCCGCCTCGACTTTCTCGACCGAATCGCCGATCAGGACCTTGATATCCTTGGCCGCCGCAGCCGAGCGTTGCGCCAGGTTGCGCACTTCCGTGGCCACGACGGCAAAACCGCGTCCCTGCTCGCCTGCGCGCGCGGCCTCGACGGCCGCATTCAGGGCCAGGATATTGGTCTGGAAAGCAATGCCGTCGATGACGGCGATGATGTCGACGATCTTGCGCGACGATGCATTGATCGAGGCCATCGTGCCCACCACTTCGCCGACGACCTTGCCGCCCTCGATGGCGATGCTCGACGAGGTCAGCGCCATGGTGTTGGCCTGGCGCGCATTGTCCGCATTTTGCTTCACGGTCGAGGTCAGCTCTTCCATTGACGAGGCAGTTTCTTCCAGCGAACTGGCCTGCTCTTCCGTGCGCGACGACAAATCCTGGTTGCCGGCCGCGATCTGGCTCGACGCCGTGGCGATGGTATCGGTGCCGCTGCGCACCTGGCCCACCAGTTTCTGCAGGCTGGCATTCATGTCTTTCAGGGCCTGCATCAATTGCCCCGTTTCGTCTTGCGATTGCACAACGATATGCGCCGTCAAGTCGCCGGCCGCCACCTGGCGCGCCACGCCGACGGCCGCGATCAGCGGACGCGCCACGCTGCGCGCCACCCACAGCGCCAGCAGCATGCCGATAGCGACGGTACCCACCAGCAAGCCGATCAGGCTGGCACGCGAGGCCGCATAGGTTGCATCGGCGCTGGCGCTCGAGCGCACGCCGCCATCCGTGTTAATCGACACCAGTTTATCCAGGGCCAGCATCATGTCCGTCATGACCTTGGCGGAAGGCCCCACGGCCAGCGCGCGCGCCTCTTCCTTTTTCATCTCGCGCGACAGGCCCAGCATGGTTGCGTGCAGGCGCATGAATTCATCGTTGAGCGCCAGGAAGCGCTCGAACACTTCCTGCTCGCCCGGCTCGGAAATCAGGCGGCGGTAGTTGTCGCCATCGGCCTTCAGCTTGGCCTGGGTTTCCGCCATGCGCGTTTCGTTCAGCGCCATGTCGGCATCCTGCGCGGCCAACATGTGCGCCAGTTCCCAGCGGCGGAAATCGCTGACATCGCTGCGTATGGACATGGCCGCCAGCACGCTGGGCATCCAGTTGTCGGACAGATCCGTCGACGCGGTGTTGATGCGCGCCATGGAAAAGATCGCCGACACGCCCAGCGCCGCCGTCAACAGCAGCACGGCGCCAAACGACAAGATCAGCTTGGTGGCAATTTTCAAATCAAAAAACCATTTCATGCGTTGCTTTCCTTCATTAAACGTGTAAACGGGACAAGATGGCCGCGCGCCAGCAAATGCACGGCGCGGGCAGTGAGGGCAGGCTGCGGCGGAAGTGAGCGGCGATGGAGAGCAAGAACAGCAGCTCATTCCGATACACAAATCAAATTTCCGCAGTGCAACATTTTATCACCGTCGTACAACAGCGCAGAGTGGTTTGATCACTGCATGCGGCCAAAGTTCGCGGGCAGCAGACAGCGTGGCGGATTTTTGCCCCAGCACGGTTGTTTCCACAGGGAAAAATGCTGCAGCAGGCGTTGCAGCAGGCGTAGGAGTCGGATGACACGAGGCAATGTTCCTAGCCTACATAAGCGCGTCGGCTCATCCGATGCCCTCCCGCAGTCCCAGGTTCTATAGTGGATGCAAGATTCAGCACAACGCTAGCAAGCCAGAAAAGCAGCGCCATCCCACAAAATCAAAAGACGAGGCCCTACCATGTACAAAGCTTATAGCAACCTGACCCCAGCAACGAATAGCCACGCCGCCGCCCAGCACAACTGGCAAGCCGCTCCCGCCACACCCATGATCAGCATCACGGGCGCGCAACAGAACGAATTGCTGCGCGCCTTGTCGCGCGCCGATCTGGAGCGCCTGTTTTGCCAGTTGGAACTGGTCGCTTTGCCTGCCGGCAAGCACCTGTTCGATTGCGGCGGCAAGATTGAATACACCTACTTCCCCACCAACGCCATCGTTTCCCTGCTGTATGTGATGGAAGACGGCGCCACCACCGAGATCGCCGTCATCGGCCGCGAAGGCGTGGCCGGCGTGGTACTGTACGAAGCCGAGCGCGCCACCTGCACCGCCATCGTGCAAACGGCCGGCTACGGCTACCGCCTGAAAACGGCCTTCCTGCGCGAAGTGTTCAACGAAGGCGGCGCGCTGGCGCAATTGCTGATGCGCTATACCAGCGCCATGTTTGCGCAAATGGCACAGAACGTGGTGGGCGGCCGTCATTGCAGCATCGAACAGAAACTGTGCCGCTGGCTGCTGGACCGCCTCGACCGTTCGCTGTCGAACGAGTTGAAGGTGACGCAAGACACCATGGCCAACATGCTCGGCGTGCGCCGCGAAAGCGTCACCGTCACGGCGCGCAAGCTGCAGGACGAAGGCTTGATCCAGTACCGCCGCGGCACGGTCGAAGTGCTGGACCGCGAAGGCCTGGAAGCGGCCGCCGGCAATTGCTACAAGGCAGCGCGCGCCGGTTTTGAACAGTTCCGCAGCGGCATCAGCGCACACAATTGAGCACCACGCTGGCCAGCGGGCAGGCAATCGGGTATCGTAGGAAATCCTGACTACCCCGGAGACTGGCCATGAAACTGATCGGCATGCTCGACTCGCCCTATGTGCGCAGGGTCGCCATCTGTTTGCAATTGCAGGGTATTCGCTACGAGCACTTGCCGCTGTCCGTGTTCCGCAACATGGATGCCGTGCGCGAGATCAATCCCGTCATCAAGGTGCCGACGCTGGTCCTGGACGATGGGCAAGTGCTGATGGATTCCACCTTGATCCTGCAATATCTGTCGCTGCTGCGCCCCGACACGTCCGACCGCCTTCTCGCCGACAGCGTGCGCACACTGCGCCTGACGGGCCTAGCCTTGGCCGCCTATGAAAAAGCCGTGCAGATCGTCTACGAACGCAAGCTGCGTCCACTCGACAAACAACACGCGCCGTGGCTGGAACGGGTCAGCATGCAGCTGCATGCCGCCTGGAACGCGCTGGAACAGGAATGCGCGCACCTGCCCCTGCCTGGCGAAACAGGCAGTATCGACCAGACGGGCGTGACCATCGCCGTCGGCTGGAGCTTCGCCCAACTGGAAACGCCCGATATCGTCAAGCCGGCCGACTACCCGGCCGTGCACGCCTACGCGCGTTCGGCGGAAACCCTGCCCGCCTTCCTGGCCACGCCGCAAGTCTGACGCGCCGGGACTACTTGCCAGCGCTGACCGAATCTGGTGCAGCAGCGGCCGGATCGAAGTGCCACCAGCCCGGTCTGGCATCGTCAAACGAGTGGTATGCGGGCGCAAAGGCCGCCTGGGCAGGATCATCAAAACTGCCCACCAGCAAGGCCACCGTCGGCGCATCGTCGATGGCGCCGATGGAACTGCCGCAAGCGGAGCAAAAGGCCCGGCTGGAATAGTCGGACGAACGGTAGGTGGCTGGCACGCCGGCCGCACCCGTCCAGCGTACTTGATCGCGCGCAAACTCCACCCACGCCACAGTCGGCGCGCCCGTGTGCTGCTGGCAATTACGGCAGGAACAGCTGTGCGGATTGCTGCCCTCGCCCGTCACTTCAAAGCGCACAGCGCCACATAAACAGCCGCCTGCCCGCGCCCCATTCTCCATTGCCTCTCCTCGTTTGCACCGTTGCGTACCCTGCCAGCTGGCACGTACCCGGTACAATATTGCCACAACCCCACCCTGGCGCGGCCCGCAGCGCATCGCATCGCGTCGGCACTATGAAAGAACGAATGGAAGACATCAATTGCGAAGGCTTGCCGCACATCCGCGTACTGGCAGGCGAAAACACCAACGGCCCCGTGTATGAAACCCTGCCGGCGCGTCAGATTGACGAGCACGTCTACGAACTGCTGGCCTCGCCAGGCCTGACCCTGAACCTGGCGCGCGGCGACATCGTCAGCATCGCCGACCCGCTGGCCCCTGCCGAAGTTCTCAAGCGCGGCGGCAACTTCTGCATCCAGATCTACGCCGATGCCATCGACCAGGCAGCCGTCGACCAGCTCGAGCGTGACGTGCAGGAGCAATTGGGAGGCACGCTCGACGGCCAATACAAGGGCAACCTCGCCTTCAGCGTGCCGGGGCACCACGGCATCTACAGCGTCAATGGCCCCTTCGACGCCTTCCGCACAGCGACGGGCGTGGAATGGTACTTCGCCAATATCTACGCCAACCTCGATGACGACGATGATGAAACCTTGCTCAACTGGTGGGTAGATAGGTAAGCATGCCCGCGCGCCAGACAGGGCCATGACACGTGTCAATGCTCCGTATTGCTCTGGTACACATCAAGCCCGCTCGCACCGCTGGCATTGTTCATCGCTGCCGCTGCCCCCATTGCCCCCGTTTCTTGCCCGCACGCAGCCCCATCGAACTGGAACCTGCCAACCGCCAGGCTCGACAGCGTGCGCGTGCTGTCCTACCCGGCGGATCAGCCGCCGGCAGACGGTGAAGCCTTGCCCATCCTGGCCCCGGTCAGGGAATGGACACGCGCCGGCACCTTGTATCAACACTGGGACATCAATTTTGATGCGCCCCAATATCTGTTTCAGGTGAACTGCCTGTATGCCGGTACCGAGCGCTACGTGCGCATGGCTTTGCCAGGCATCAAACAGTGCGTCGCCGCCGTTAAACAGCGAACGAAAACAGTCAGGTTTCAGTGCAAATAGTGTGCTCGGCGGAATTTCTCATGCATGCTCATGGGAAAAACGGAGTGCGTGCGACAAGTTTGGCCGCGATGGCAGCGGATCGCCCGCACAGGACACGGCCAACCGAACTCAGCACTACGTGCTACGATGCAAGACAAGTTCCACGCTTTCAATACATACCATGACCTACCAGCTATTCCTGTTTGACCTCGACGATACCCTGCTCGATTTCAGGGCGTCCGAGAAACGCTCGTTCCTGCACACCATGCATGAACTGGGCTTGCGCGACGGCATCGACGGCTTGTTTTCCCAATACCAGGCGATCAACATCGACCTGTGGAAACGTTTCGAAACGGGCGACGTGAGCAAGGATTTCCTGAAGGTGGAGCGCTTCCGCAAGACGTTTGCGCTGAACGGTATCGCCATCGACCCGGAACTGGCCAGCCGTTTGTATCTGGACTCGCTGCCGGACACGGTCGTGCTCATCGATGGTGCCAAGCAAGTGTGCGAAACGCTGTCGCGCATCGGCGAAGTGGGCATCATCACCAACGGCGTCGAATCCATCCAGAACCGCCGTATCGCCGCCTCCGGCCTGAGCGACTACCTTTCCTTCGTCGCCACCTCCGAAGCGTGCGGCCACGCCAAGCCGGACGTGCGCTTCTTCGAATATGCCGCCAACATGGCGCGCGCATTCCGCAAGGATGCGACCGTCATCATCGGCGACCGGCTGGATGCCGACATCCTGGGCGCCAACCGCTACGGCATCGACAGTTGTTGGTTCAATCCGGACAGCATGGCCAATACCTCGGCCGCCATCCCCACCTGCGAAGTGGCCAGCCTGCATGACATCGTGCCAATGCTGGACATGATGCAAGTCAAGCTGAAACAGGCTTGATCTTCCACAAGCGCACCACCTGAAATACGCTGGCAGCGGCACGAAAACACGCCGCCCATAGCGTACCATCAGGACTCGTCCATTCAGGTGCCAGCGCATGTCTTCCTACACCGTCCTGCTCGCCATCGCGGCCTTGATCCTGTTCTTTGCAATGCTGGCCACGCGCCAGGCGGCCAAATCCCGCAGGACGCTGCGGCTGCACAGAAAACCTGTCATGACGGCGCGCGAACAGCAAATGTACACCTGCTGCAAGTAGCGCTACCGGAATGCACGGTGCTGGCGCAAGTGGCGTTTTCTGCGCTGGTGACGGCGAAGGGATGGGCCAACAGAAACCGTTTCGACCGCAAGGTGGCCGATTTTGTCCTGTGCAGCCAGCAACTGTACGTCATCGCCGTCATCGAGCTCGACGACCGCAGCCACGCCGGCCGCGAACGCCAGGACAAGGAGCGCGACGCCATGCTCAGGCTGGCCGGCTATGTGACCTTGCGCTATACCACCTTCCCCACGCAGCAGGCGCTGCGCGCCGATGTCGAGCAACTGTTGCTGCAAAGCGGCGACGTCGTTCCAGCCTGATTGCACCATCGCGTGTCAATCGCGCGTCAGCACTTCCAGCAACTCAATCTCGAAGACCAAATTGGAGTTTGGCGGGATCAAGCCCACCTGCCGCTCGCCATACGCCAGCGCCGCCGGCACCCACAGCTTGCGCTTGCCACCGACCTGCATGCCGTGCAAACCCAAAATCCAGCCCTGGATCACCTTGTTATTGCTCAACACACAGCGGAAAGGCTCGCCCCGCTTGTGCGACGAGTCGAATTCCATGCCATCTTCCAGCCAGCCACGGTAATGGGCCGTCACCAGCGCACCGCGCGCAGCCGCCTTGCCATCGCCCACCACGATATCGTCCATCTTCACTTCAGCCGTCATCTCGTTTCATCCTTCATCAATCGCCAAGCCGCGATTGTACGACAGCACGAAAAAAGCCCCGGCAGTCACCCGCCGGGGCTCGTCTATTGCTGCAAATTCTGGTGGGCCTCCCGTGAGTCGAACACGGCACCAACGGATTATGAGTCCGCTGCTCTAACCAAGCATGAGCTAGAGGCCCGGGGACTGCGGCGTGGCGGCGCTGTTGATGCCCGCCTCGCGCGGCCGTTTTGGAAACGGACACGCGAGGATAGGGGTATCAGGGGCGCACGTCAAGCCCTATTGGCTTCTAGTTGCCTTCCAAGAAGCTTTTCAGCTTGTCGGAGCGCGATGGGTGGCGCAGCTTGCGCAGCGCCTTCGCTTCGATCTGGCGGATGCGCTCGCGCGTCACGTCAAATTGCTTGCCCACTTCTTCCAAGGTGTGGTCGGTGGACATCTCGATGCCGAAACGCATGCGCAGCACTTTCGCTTCGCGTGGCGTCAGGGAGTCGAGCACGTCCTTGACCACGCCGCGCATGGACGCGTGCAGGGCCGCGTCGGCCGGCGCCAGGGTGTTGTTGTCCTCGATGAAGTCGCCCAGGTGGGAATCGTCGTCGTCGCCGATCGGCGTTTCCATCGAGATCGGTTCCTTGGCGATTTTCATGATCTTGCGGATCTTGTCCTCGGGCATTTCCATCTTGATCGCCAGGGTGGCCGGATCGGGTTCCGCGCCCGTTTCCTGCAGGATCTGGCGGGAAATCCGGTTCATCTTGTTGATCGTCTCGATCATGTGCACGGGAATACGGATCGTGCGCGCCTGGTCGGCGATCGAGCGCGTGATGGCCTGGCGGATCCACCAGGTCGCATACGTCGAGAACTTGTAGCCGCGGCGGTACTCGAACTTGTCGACGGCCTTCATCAGGCCGATATTGCCTTCCTGGATCAGGTCGAGAAATTGCAGGCCGCGGTTCGTGTATTTCTTGGCGATCGAGATGACCAGGCGCAAGTTGGCCTCCGTCATTTCGCGCTTGGCCTTGCGCGCCTTCATTTCACCGGCCGCCATCTGGCGGTTGATGTTGCGCAAGTCCGGCAGCGGCAAGACGACGCGCGCCTGCAGGTCGATCAGACGCTGCTGCAGTTCCTTGACGGTCGGAATGTTGCGGCCCAGGATGGCGCTGTAGGCGTGTCCTGCATTGACTTCGCCATCGACCCAGTCGAGGTTGGTTTCATTGCCCGGGAAGACCTTGATGAAGTGGGCGCGCGGCATGCCGCAGCGGTTCACGGCCACGTCGAGAATCTGCTTCTCAATATGGCGCACTTCGTCGACCTGGCCGCGCAGGGTGTCGCACAGCTTTTCCACGACCTTGGCCGTGAAGCGGATGCCCAGCAACTCTTGCGAAATGGCTTCCTGCGCCTTGGCGTAGGGCTTGGAGTTGTAGCCTTCTTTCTCGAAGGCGCGGCGCATCTTGTCGAACTGCTGCGAAATGACGGCAAATTTTTCCAGCGCCGTGCGTTTCAGGGTTTCCAGCTGCTCGGCCGAGAAGCCGGCCGCGCCGGAAGCGCTCGCCTCTTCCTCTTCTTCGACTTCCTCTTCTTCCGCTTCGCCTTCTTCCTCGTCTTCTTCGACGGGAGCAGCGACGACAGGAGCGGCGGCGACCGGTTCGTTTTCATCGACGAGACCGTCGACGATTTCGTCGATCTTGATCTCTTCGTTGGAAATGCGGTCGGCGGCGGCGATGATCTCGGCGATCGTCACGGGACAGGCAGAAATGGCCTGGATCATGTCTTTCAAGCCATCTTCAATGCGCTTGGCAATCTCGATCTCGCCTTCGCGCGTCAGCAGCTCGACCGAACCCATCTCACGCATGTACATGCGCACGGGGTCGGTGGTGCGGCCGAAATCGGAATCGACGGTCGACAATGCGGCCTCGGCCGCAGCTTCCGCCTCGTCATCACTGGTGACGACGGCAACGTTATCGGACAGCAACAACGTTTCCGCATCGGGCGCATGTTCGTAGACGGCGATACCCATGTCATTGAAGGTACCGATGATGCCTTCGATGGCTTCCGGATCGACGATGTTTTCGGGCAAGTGATCGTTGATTTCCGCGTAGGTCAGGAAACCGCGTTCCTTGCCGAACTTGATCAGGGTCTTGAGTTTCTGGCGCCGGCGCTCGAGTTCTTCCTCGCTCGCTTCCGTGTCGGACGAGAACGCGTCCTTCAACAGCGCGCGCTCTTTCGCCTTGCGGTCCTTGGCCTTGGCCTTGTCGACGGCCTTCAGTTCGGCCCGCTCGACAGCGTTCAGGGCGGCGACTTCATCATTTTCTGGCTGGAATTCTTTGGGCTTGCGGCCGCGGCGGCCCGGCACTTTTACCGATGGCAAGACATACCCGGACGTATCGATGGCCGCCAGGGTGGCAGCGTCGGTAGTCTGGCTGACCACGGGCGCGCTGGTCACGCGCGCTTCTGGCCGGTCGAGCGCCTTTTCGGCTTTCGTGGTAACTTTAGTAGGCTTTGCAGCCGCTTTGGATTCGGGTTTCTTGATTGGCACAGGCGCTTTCGATTACACAACGACTTGCTTTACGGTGGATTAGGATAAAGTTTGCTGCCAGTTCCCTGTCTACCTGCGGGAACCACCATCTTCGAACCTGCCGACTACGCAAATTCGACACTGTTACGTTACTTACACCTCATCGGCCACGATCCGCGGGAAGCGCAGCAATTCCTGTCCACCGGCTGTTGCCAGCCGCCTCGGCAAAAATTCCTGCATCGACCGCGTTGGGAGCGAGAGCCTGGCGCGGCTTGCCAGCGTCTGCAAGCCATGCCCGCAACGCCGAAAACGCCAGTTGGCCCTGGCTGCCGACACGATCCACCGCGCCGATCAAGAGCCTAACTTACTGAAAACAAATACTATTTACGAAACAGAACTAGCTTGCCAAAGCACACAATACTTAGCATTTAATTATAGCACGCGAAAAATGTTTTTCCAGTGCGCGACATACCCTCAGAGCAAGGTTATCGATTAACCAACTCGGCGTCGCGCTCGCGCTCCAGCTCGCCTTGCTCCTGCATGATTTCGCGGTAGCGTACACCAATTTTCTCGGATGGCAAACCCGACGCAAACAATTGCTGCAATTCCGCCTTCAAGGCATTCAATTTGATCTCGCGGATGGTGCTCACCAGCCACGACAATTCGCTGTCGTAATCGGATTCCGTGCCGGCCGCGATCTCGCCGATGATCTCGTCGTATTCGCTGCCCAGCTCCTTCAACTGCTGCGCCAAGGCGGCGAAACTGCCATGCTCGCCCAGCGCCTGGCCCACGGCCACCAACTGCCCCAGGCTGTGGGCGGCATCGGGCCCCAGGTGCTGGAAGGCGGTCAGGGCGGCCTCGTCGATGCGCATGGTCAGAGGTGGATGCGCCACCAGCATGCGCATGATCTTCAATTCCAGGCCGACAGGCACGGGACGGCCCGATTTCGGCGGCGCGCGGCGCGCCACGGCAACGGGTTTCGCCAGCTCGAACAGGGCTTCGATCTCGGCCGGCGTGGACTGTGTCAGTTGCGCCAGGCCGCGCACGATCTGCAGGCGCAGGGAGGACGGCGCCATCAGCTGCAGCAGGGGCTTGGCGTCGAACTGCACGCGGGCGCGCCCTTCCGGCTCCGACAAATCATGCTCGCCCGACACTTCTTTCAGCAAAAATTGCGACAGCGGCATCGCTTCATGCACTTGCTGCTCAAAACCTTCGGCGCCGAACTCGCGGATATAGCTGTCTGGATCGTGTTCCGACGGCAAGAACAGGAATTTGATGGTTTTATTGTCCGACACATGGGCCAGGCTCGCTTCGAGCGCGCGGCGGGCGGCGCGGCGGCCAGCCTTGTCGCCGTCGAAGCTGAAAATCACGTTGTCCGTCTGGCGCAGCAGTTTTTGCACGTGGGTGGGCGTGCACGCCGTGCCCAGGGTCGCCACCGCCTGCGGGAAACCCATCTGCGCCAGCGCCACCACGTCCATGTAACCCTCCGTCACCAGCACGTAGCCGGCGTCGCGGATGGCCTGGCGCGCCTCGAACAAGCCATATAGTTCGAAACCCTTGGAAAACAAGGGGGTTTCCGGCGAGTTCAGGTATTTCGGTTCGCCATGGTCGAGCACGCGGCCGCCAAAGGCGATGACTTGCCCCTTGGTATTGCGGATCGGGAACATGATGCGTTCGCGGAAACGGTCGTAGCGCTTGCGGTTGTTGCCCTCTTCATCGACCTTGTCGATCACGAGACCGGCCTCGGCCAGGGCCACCACGTCGTAATCGGGGAAGACGGAACGTAAATTGTCCCAGCCGCCGGGCGCAAAGCCCATGCCGAAGCGAGCGGCCACTTCGCCCGTCAAGCCCCGGTTTTTGAGGTAGGCGATAGCTTCCGGCGCGTGGCGCAGTTGCCCGCGGTAATAATCGCACGCCTGCGTCATGGCGTCGGACAAGGCCATGCTTTGCGCCTGGATCTGCGCGCGCTGGGCCGGCGGGATCTTGTCGTCCGCTTCCGGCACGACCATGCCCACATTCTGCGCCAGGTCCTTGACGGCATCGACAAAGCCCATGCCCGAGTACTCAATCAAAAAGCCGATCGAGGTGCCATGCGCGCCACAGCCGAAGCAGTGATAGAACTGCTTGGTGGGGCTGACGGTAAAGCTGGGCGATTTTTCACTGTGGAACGGGCACAAGCCCATGAAATTGGCGCCACCTTTTTTCAGTTGCACATAGCGGCCCACGACATCGACGATATCGACGCGGTTGAGCAAATCGGAAATGAAGGATTGAGGTATCACTGGCTAGGGCGGGTCTTGTTATAGGTCAGACTATACTACCGCACGTGGCCTGAGGTTGAGCCAGGTCAACGTGTGGGCTGTTAACAGGCTGCCAGCGCGACGGCGGCAGCCCTTGCTACTATTGTATGCTTACGCTGCCGGCGTCAAGGCTTTCTTGACCAGCGCGGACACCACCGTCATGTCGGCGCGGCCAGCCAGCTTCGGCTTGACGATGGCCATGACCTTGCCCATGTCTTGCGGACCGGCGGCGCCCGAGGCGGCTACGGCGGCAGCCACTTCGGCCGCCACTTCCTCGTCCGACAGGCCGGCAGGCATATAGCCCGTCAGGTGCACCAGCTCGGCTTTTTCGATGTCGGCCAGGTCGGCGCGGCCACCGGCTTCGAACTGGGTGATCGAATCCTTGCGCTGCTTGATCATCTTTTCCACGATGGCCGTCACGTGGGCGTCCGTCAATTCGATGCGCTCGTCGACTTCCTTGCGCTTGATTTCCGCCAGCAACAGGCGAATCGTGCCCAGCTTGCCCGCTTCCTTGGCGCGCATGGCGTTTTTCATGTCTTCGGTAATTTGTTCTTTCAAGCTCATGGCAATCCTCGTGTTGGTAAGTGGGGCTCGATGCTCGTGTGGCTCGGCGCTCGCGTGTACATTCCAAGCAGACGGCCACAAAAGCGAAAACCCGCTGCGGCGAACCGGAGCGGGTATGCGACTCATCTGAAGTATCACTCCAGGCGAATCAAAACAAAACCCGTGGCGAACAATGCGCCGAACTACCCGGGTTGGTTCTGACTGAACAGTCTTAGAATAATTTTTTCGGCAGTTGTTGGCTGCGGATGCGTTTGTAATGACGCTTTACAGCAGCTGCCAGCTTGCGCTTGCGCTCAGCCGTTGGCTTTTCGTAGAATTCGCGTGCGCGCAATTCGGTCAGCAGACCCGTTTTTTCGATGGT
Source organism: Janthinobacterium sp. JF4 (assembly GCF_059617925.1). Lineage (NCBI taxonomy): Bacteria > Pseudomonadati > Pseudomonadota > Betaproteobacteria > Burkholderiales > Oxalobacteraceae > Janthinobacterium > Janthinobacterium sp. JF4. The sequence goes on from NZ_JCAQAV010000005.1 coordinate 208,081, forward strand.
GCGTTTGAAGCGACGCATTGCGACTTCGAACGGCTCGTTTTCTTTAAGGCGAATAGTGGTCATGTAAAATTCAAACCGTTGAGGTGGTGTATAGGAAGAGATAGATAGTAGCAGCTTTTATTCGGAAAGGGAAGCCCCTCCCCCACTTGCGTGCGGCATGCAGCCTGCGGTCGCTGCCGGAATGTGGCGTAAACCACGCACCGGGGTCGGCGCACCGGGCGCCAGAACCCCATCCTACAGACTTGCTTACTGCAAGGCAATACCTGCCGCCACGCCGGAAGCCCAGGCCCACTGGAAATTGTAGCCGCCCAGCCAGCCCGTCACGTCGACCGCTTCGCCGATGAAATACAGGCCCGGCACTTTATTGGCCATCATGGTCTGCTGCGACAGTTCGCGCGTATCGATGCCGCCGCGCGTCACTTCCGCCTTGCGGTAGCCTTCGGAACCGTTCGGCACGATGGACCAGGCATTGATGGCCTGGCCCAGCTTGCGCAACTGCGCGTCGGGCATGTCGGCGATGCGCGCGTCCGGCGCCAGGCCGTTGACGGCCAGCAGGCAGTCGGCCAGACGCTGCGGCAGCCATTGCGCGACGATATTGCCCAGTTGCTTCTTCAGGGTGCCCTTGCCTTCGATCAAGGTCTGCGCCACGTCCGCTTCCGGCAACAGATTGATGACGATGGGCTCGCCCGGCAGCCAGTAGCTGGAAATCTGCAAAATCGCCGGACCCGACAGACCACGGTGCGTGAACAGCAAATCTTCGCGGAAACGAGCGCCCGTCGCCTTGCGGCCTTTCAGGCTGCCCGTTTCCACATCCACTTCCAGGGCGATGCCGGACAATTCCGCGAACGGCGCCCAGCTGGCCGCATCGAACGTCAGCGGCACCAGGGCCGGACGCGGCTCGACCATCATCAAATCGAATTGCTTGGCGATACGGTAGGCAAAGTCGGTGGCGCCGATCTTCGGGATCGACAGGCCGCCCGTGGCGATGACGATGCTGGCCGCCTCGATGTCGCCGCTGTCCGTCTGCAGCACGAAGCCGCCGTCGTCTTGCTGGGCAACATTGTCGATCTTGCATGGCATGCGCCAGTGCACGCCGCCAGCGGCGCACTCGTCCTTGAGCATGTCGATGATCTGCTCGGCCGATTCATTGCAGAATTGCTGGCCCTTGTGCTTCTCGTGGTAGCCGATCCGGTATTTTTTCACCAGCGCGAGGAAATCCTGCGGCGTGTAGCGCGACAGCGCGCTCTTGCAGAAATGCGGGTTTTCCGAGAGGAAATTTTGCGGGGTGGCGTTAATATTGGTGAAATTGCACCGTCCACCACCCGAGATGCGGATCTTTTCGGCCAGCTTGGCCGCGTGATCGATCAGCACCACGCGCTTGCCTTGCTGGGCAGCAACAGCCGCACACATCATGCCGGCCGCGCCCGCGCCGATCACTGCCACATCAAATTGTTTTGCCATAAGAATTCCGCTCACCGCTGATTACAAAGACGCCATTGTAAACTGCGGCGACGCGGCTAGCGCGGGCGTGCTGCAATCTGTCGCGATGCCATCAGGCATTGCTCCACCTGCCCGGCGATCGATGGCGGCACAGGCACCTCGCCGCGCAGCACGGCCCCGATCCAGGCCGCCGTGGTGGCCGCATCGCGCTCGGCCGGCAAATGCGGCAACTCTTCCACCAGCAACTGTTTTTCCACCAGCAGCGTGCGTTCGCTCCCGTGAAACCAGTCGATCTGCTGCGCCTTGTTGGCGTTGGCCACCGTTTCTCCCTCCGTGCCGCGCATCAGGAAAGCGTGGCCGCGCGCGGGATCTGAGGCGGTCAGGAAATATTCACCGAGCATTTCCAGATATTCGGGATGCGTGTACGACACCAGGCGCAGGGCAGGCCCGGCGAACGGCTGCATGATTTTCACCAGGGTATGCGTGGAATTGCGCACGCCCAGCACACGCCGCAGCGACAGCATCTGCGCCAGGCGCGGCGCCAGCGCTTCAATGGGCAGGAAGGCGGCTTCCCCGCGCGCCATGGCGGCCTCGGCCTGCGCATGGTCAGCCGAAGCCGGCACGCCCAGCGCGGCCAGCACTTCGGCCGTGGTGATGCGACCCGGGTCGCTCGTCACGCCATGCACAAGCACGGGGGCGCCCGCGCGCGCCAGCAGCAGCGCCAGCAAGGCCGTCAGGTTCGCCATCTTGCGCGCGCCGTTGTAGCTGGGAATGATGATCGGGGCGAACTCGCCCGTCGGCGCGGCCAGCGGGGCGAACGATGCTTCGGCAGCGTCGAGGAAGCCGGCGATCTCGTCGACCGATTCACCCTTGATGCGCATCGATAACAAAATGCCGCCCAGTTCCAGGTCCGACACGCGGCCCTCGAGCATGGCGCGATACAGGGCGCGGGCATCAATACGCGTCATGCTGCGCGCGCCGTTCTTGCCGCGTCCTATTTCTTTGATAAAACGTGCAGCGGGAAATGGCTCACCGGCCACATCGGTATGGGGGATGGAAACAGTCGTCATGGCGCCAGCTTACACGGATTTTTCCCCTTGCAGAGGGGCTGAAAGACCCAATAGGCGCCAATGCAACAGTCTTTCAAGCTATTTTCTGGATGAATGCGCATCGCGGCTGCATCCAAATGCGCCCCGCTGCGTATAAGACTGCACAGGGGGGACTCATCATGGAACACGCAAGCAAAGGGGAAAGCGCCTTCGTCGGCATCGAAACGAGCAAGCTGCTGCTGAAAGCCGTGCTGCGCTCGGGCGGCGGCGTACTGTGCAAGGTGCTGGAAAACGACGTGGCCGGCTACCGCTGGTTGCGCAGCTGGCTGCAAAGGAACGACGTGCCTGTCATGGGCTTGCGCGTCTGCATGCGCCTCGATATGCCGTACAGCCAGGCGCCGGCCCGCGCGTTGGCTGACATGGGCATGCTGGTCTGCGATGCCCAGCCGGCGCAGCTGAAAGACTATCTACGCGGCCTGAGCTTGCCCGAGGATGCGGCGCACAGCGCCGTGGTACTGGCCAACTACTGCGAGAACAATCACCCCGCGCGCTGGACGCCGCCCTCGCCCGCCTACGTGGAACTGCGCCTGTGGCTGCGCCGCCTGCACGCCATGGAGGGCGTGCGCCAGCAGGAATCGGCGCGCCTCGATGCGTATCTGCGGGCCGGCCAGCATGCGCTGCACGCCCTGCTATGCCCGCAAATCGCCTGCCTGGACGCACCGATACGCCAGCACGAAGCAGCGATACTCGAACATGTGCGGCGTGCCGGCCATACCATAAAAACAACCAATCCATTCCCGTTTTTGTCCCGCTCCCGCCGCCAGGCCGCATTTCCGCTACACTATTGCCTCTTAAAGAACGCAATAGCGAAAGCCGAGCCAGAATCATGAATACGCCAGACATCGAAAATATCAACGTCACCTCTTTCGCGCCCATGCCGACACCGGCCGAACTGCACGCCAAACTGCCCCTGTCGGAAAGCGCCTTCGACACCGTCAGCCGCGGCCGCGAAGCGCTGCGCAACATCATCGACCGCAAGGACCAGCGCCTGTTCGTCGTCGTCGGTCCGTGCTCGATCCACGACCCCGTCGCCGGCCTCGATTACGCGCGCCGCCTGAAAGCGCTGCAAGAGGAAGTCAAGGACACGATGCTGCTGGTGATGCGCGTGTATTTCGAAAAACCGCGTACCACCACGGGCTGGAAAGGCTATATCAACGATCCGTACATGGACGATTCCTTCAAGGTCAACGAAGGCATGGAAAAGGCGCGCCAGTTCCTGCTCGACGTGTGCGAACTGGGCCTGCCCACCGCCACCGAAGCGCTGGACCCCATCTCGCCGCAATACCTGGGCGACCTGATCGCCTGGACGGCCATCGGCGCGCGCACCACGGAATCGCAGACGCACCGCGAAATGTCGTCCGGCCTGTCGACGCCCGTCGGCTTCAAGAACGGCACCGATGGCGACATCAGCATCGCCGTCAACGCCATCCTGTCGTCGGCCCACCCGCACTCCTTCCTGGGCATCAATGCCGAAGGCAATGTGGCCATCGTGCGCACGCGCGGCAACGCGTATGGCCACGTGGTGCTGCGCGGCGGCGACGGCCGTCCGAACTACGACTCGGTCTCGATCGCCATCGCCGAACAGGCGCTGGCCAAGGCCAAGCTGCCGGCCAACCTGGTGGTCGACTGCTCGCACGCGAACAGCTATAAAAAGCCGGAACTGCAGCCGCTGGTAATGGCCGACGTAGTCAACCAGATCCGCCAGGGCAACCGCTCGCTGGTCGGCGTGATGATCGAATCGAACATCGTCAGCGGCAACCAGAAGATCCCGCAAGACCTGTCGCAACTGACCTACGGCTGCTCCGTCACCGACGGCTGCATCGACTGGGACACGACGGCCACGATGCTGCGCGACGCGCATGCGCATTTGCTCAATCGCCCGGCGTAAAATATTACGACCAACAATGTTGTCGGATTACGGCCCTGTGGGCCTAATCCGACCTACCCGACGGCCGCGTCAATGCGTAGGTCGGCTTAGCGCGCAGCGCGTAAGCCGACACCACCACGTGGCATATCAAGCCATCTGCACATGCGGCAGCACGGCGAACGATCCCGCCAGCGCCTGTTCCGCCTTGCTGGCCGGGATATTGAGCTCATTGACGTCCAGGTAGATGCGCCCGTCCATGAGGCGCACGGCGTACATACGCGCCATGCCCTGCACGGGCGCCACCAGGCGGCCCGAATCGAGCTCGATGATCCAGCTGTTCTTCGGTCCCATCAAATTTTTCTCCATCAGCACCCCGTGCGCCAGCGGACCGCCCAGGCAAGGCACGGTGTCGAGCAGCGCGTACACCGTATCGTCAGCCGCGCGAAACAGCGCCACGCCCGGCAAGTCCTGCCACGCCAGGCCCCGCTGCACCATGCGCGCGCCCGCCAGCGGCATGTCCTTCAGGCGGCAAATCATTTTCCATTGTTCCGGCATCGCTAGCTCCCTTGAGAAAGGCACACGCTTGCATAAGCAAGAGCAGTGCCAGTGCCGCACGGGCGCAAAGCGGCCAGAATCCCGGGCAAGACCGGCCCACGCCGCACTGCGCAAGTGCACACTGCCGCCGAAATGGTGCGCCGGCCGCACGGTGGAATGCCCGGCTTTCCTTTACAATGGCGGATTACTCCTCCCTATTTAGCACCTTCATGATTGTTCTTGGCGTCGAATCCTCCTGTGACGAAACCGGCCTGGCCTTGTACGACACGCAACGCGGCCTGCTTTCGCACGCCCTCTATTCGCAAGTAGCCATGCACGAGCAATATGGCGGCGTGGTGCCGGAACTGGCGTCGCGCGACCATATCCGCCGCGCCATCCCGCTGCTCGAAGAAACCCTGGCCAAGGCTGGCATCACCCTGCCCGAGATCGACGCCATCGCCTACACCCAAGGTCCGGGCCTGGCCGGCGCGCTGCTCGTAGGTTCCTCCGTTGCCTGCAGCCTGGGCCTGGCCATCAACAAACCGGTGCTGGGCATCCACCACCTGGAAGGCCATCTGCTCTCCCCCTTGCTGGCGTCCGAGCCGCCGGAATTCCCCTTCATCGCCCTGCTGGTGTCGGGTGGCCACACGCAGCTGATGCGCGTCGATGGCGTGGGCCAGTACACGATGCTGGGCGAAACGCTCGATGATGCGGCCGGCGAAGCATTCGACAAGTCGGCCAAGCTGCTGGGCCTCGGTTATCCGGGCGGCCCTGCCATTTCGCGCCTGGCCGAATTCGGCGACCCGCTCGCGTATAAACTGCCGCGCCCCATGCTGCACTCGAAGGATTTCAATTTCAGCTTTTCCGGCCTGAAGACGGCCGTGCTGACAGTGGTGAAGAACCATGAAGAAAAAGTCATCGCCAATATCTGCGAGCAGGACAAGGCGAATATCGCGCGCGGCTTCGTCGACGCCATCGTCGACGTGCTGACGGCCAAATGCGTGTCGGCCCTCAAGCACACGGGCTTGAAGCGCCTGGTGATCGCCGGCGGCGTGGGCGCGAACGCGCAGCTGCGCGCCTCGCTCAACGCGGCCGCCGCCAAGAAGCGCTTTAAAGTGTATTACCCGGAGCTGGAATTCTGTACCGATAACGGCGCCATGATCGCCTTCGCTGGCGCCATGCGCCTGCAAATCAATCCCGACGCCGCCAAGCACGATTACTCGTTCAACGTGCGCCCGCGCTGGCCGCTGGACGAGATCCGCGAAGTCTGATCACTCCAGCAGGAAGTTGCGCGCGCCCGCCAGGGCCGCGCCCTCTCCCACCGTTTCATCCTTCAAGTCCACGCCCGACAGTTGCCGGCTGAACGCCTGCGACAGCAGGTAGTGCAGCCGGTACGCCGCTTGCGCATACGCCAGCCCCTCGGGGCGCACGTTCGAGATGCAGTTGCGGCGCTCGTCCAGCAACCCCACTTTTGGCGCCCACGTCAGGTACAGGCCCAGGCTGTCCGGTGAACTCAAGCCAGGCCGCTCGCCGATCAGCACCAGCACAACCTTCGCTTGCAGCAATTGCCCCACCTCGTCTCCCACCGCCACCCGTCCCTGCGCCACGATGTGTAGCGGCGACAGCGTCCACGCCTCCAGCGCCAGCCGTTCGCGCAGGGCGGCCAGAAACGGCGCCGCATGGCGCTGCACGGCCAGCGCCGACAGGCCGTCGGCCGCCACCAGCGCCAGGTCCACGCCTTGCGGCACGGCCGACAGCCGCGCGCGTGAAGCGTCGTCGAGCCGGCGCCCCAGGTCCGGCCGCTGCAAGTACTCGGCGCGCGTGGCGGCGGCGCTGTGCAGCTGCACGCAGTCCTGTCCTTGCGTGGCCAAGGCGCGCGCCAGAGCCTCGCCATCGAGCGCCTGGTGCACGGCGTCGCGCGCCTGCGCGTGGGCCAGCTGGAACGCCAGTTGCGCCTTGGTCGGCACGCTCACGCCGCGGCGACCCAGCGCGATGCGCGCCGCCGTATGCGCGCGCAGCGCCTGCCACGGGCTTTTCTCGTCCATGTGTCCTCCCTAGCCTTCCAGGCGCAGCAGGGCCGCCTGGAAGGCTGGCGCCAGCGCTGTGTGCAAAAGGCCCTGCGCATCCATGATCTGCATGCGCGCCAGCCATGCCTCGAATTCGGGCGCGGGGCGCAGGCCCAGCACGCGGCGCGCATACAGCGCGTCGTGGAACGAGGTGCTCTGGTAGCCGAGCATGATGTCGTCCGCGCCCGGCACGCCCATGATGAAATTGCAGCCAGCCACGCCCAGCATGGTCAGCAAGGCGTCCATGTCGTCCTGGTCCGCCTCCGCATGGTTGGTGTAGCACACGTCGCAGCCCATGGGCAAACCCAATAACTTGGCGCAGAAATGGTCTTCCAGCCCAGCGCGCATGATCTGCTTGCCGTCGTACAGATATTCCGGGCCGATGAAGCCCACCACCGAATTGACCAGCAGCGGCTGATACGCGCGCGCCACCGCATACGCGCGCGCTTCGCACGTCTGCTGGTCCATGCCGTAGTGCGCGCCGGCCGACAGGGCGCTGCCCTGCCCCGTCTCGAAATACATGACGTTGTTGCCCACCGTGCCGCGCCCCAGCGACAGGGCCGCCGCCTGGCCCTCGGCCAGCAGGGACAAGTCGATGCCGAAGCTGCGGTTGGCCGCCTGCGTGCCCGCCACCGACTGGAACACCAGGTCGACGGGCGCACCGCGGCGTATCGCCTCGAGGGTATTGGTGATGTGCGTGAGCACGCACGACTGGGTGGGAATCTGATATTGATCAATGACGGCGTCGAGCAGGTGCAGCAGCGAGACCACCTGCGCCACATTGTCGGTGGCCGGATTGATGCCGATCACGGCGTCGCCGCTGCCCAGCAGCAGGCCATCGAGCATCGACGCCGCGATGCCCGTGGCGTCGTCCGTCGGGTGGTTCGGCTGCAAGCGCGTGGATAGACGGTTTTCGAGGCCCAGGGTATTGCGAAAGACCGTGACGGCCTTGCACTTGCGGGCCACCAGCACCAGATCCTGCAAGCGCATCAATTTCGAGACGGCGGCCGCCATTTCCGGCGTGATGCCAGCGGCGACATGGGACAGCACCGCCGTGTCCGTCGCGTCGTCGAGCAGCCAGTCGCGGAAATCGCCCACGCACAGGTGCGCGATGGGGGAAAACGCGGCGCGCTCGTGGCTATCGATGATCAGGCGCGTGACTTCATCGTCTTCGTACGGCACCAGCGCCTCATTGAGGAACAGCGACAGCGGCACCTCGGCCAGTGCCAGCTGCGCCGCCACCCGCTCGCGCGCGCTGGCGGCCGCCACGCCGGCCAGCACGTCACCCGAGCGCAGCGGCGTGGCCTTCGCCAGCAGCTCCTTCAGGCTGGCGAACTGGTAAACATGGCGGTCTATCGTGTGGCTGAAGCGGGGCATGGTTCGGTTCCTCCAATCCCCATCTTACGCCAACTTATAAACTGCGCAGCGCCCCTCCCAGTTGCGGATAGCGGAAGACAAAACCGTCGGCCAGCAAGCGGCGCGGCGCCACCCGCTGACCTTCCACCAGCAAGTCCGCCTGCTCGCCCAGCAAGGCGCGCATGACGAAGGCCGGCGTGGGCACGAAGGAAGGCCGGTGCAGCACCGCGCCCGCCACCCGGGCGAAGCGGCGCTGCTCGATGGCTTCGGGCGCGCAGAAGTTATACGCGCCGCTCACCGCACCTTCTTCGCTGCGGCGCGCCAGATGAGCGATGCCGCGGATCACGTCGCGCACATGCACCCACGTGACCCACTGCTTGCCGCTGCCCAGCGGGCCGCCCACGCCGAAGCGGACAGGAAGCAGCATCTGCGGCAGCGAACCCTGATGGCCGAAGACGAGGCCAAAGCGCATGCAGCCCACCTGCACGCCGTAGCGCTCCGCCTGGCGCGCGGCCGCTTCCCACTCCTGGCACAGCTGCGACATGAAGATGGCTTGCGGCGCGCTGTCTTCAGCCAATTCCGTCGAATCGCCCTGCGGCTGCACGCCGTAATAGCCGATGGCCGACGCCGACAGCAGCACGCGCGGTTTGTGCTGCGCGCGGGCGATCCACGCCACCAGTTCCTGCGTCAGCGCGACCCGGCTGCGGCGCAAGGCCGCCTTGCGCGCATCCGTCCAGCGGCGCCCGACGATGCGCGCGCCGGCCAGGTTGACCACCATGTCGATGCGCTGCGCATCCGACAATGCGTCCAGCGCCTCGATGCAGCGCACCTGGCCGCCGAATGTCCATGCAGCCTGTTTCGGCTGGCGCGTCAGCACCGTCACCGCATGGCCGTCGGCCAGCAAGGCGCTGACCAACTGCTGGCCGATGAAACCCGTGGCGCCCGTCACCAGCACGGACTGCGGCGCGGCGGCAAAGCTCAGGTGCTCTTCTTGCTCCGCTGTCTCTTGCACCTTGCGTCGCCCCAGTTGCCACACGGCGTACGCGTCGCGCAGGCCGGACAGGCCCACGCCCACGCCGCACAGGGCGAGAAAGACGCTGAGCCAGCCATACGGCTGCCACACGAGCGCCGTCGGCAACGTCGCCCACTGGCTGCTGTTCAGTGCCAGCAGCGCGATGAAGGCGCCCGCATTGATCGCCAGCACCGTGTGCGTGACCCGCTCCGTGGCGGGCAAGAGGCGGGTCTGGTCTTCCACGACGAAATCCCACAGGGTCAGCACGATTTCCACGCCAAACACGATGACCAGCACCCAGGCCCAGGCGCCATGCCACTCCCAGGCCGCCAGGCCGACGAACAACAGGCTGTAAATCAGGGCGCGCGTCGCATGGATCGTCAACTCCAGGCGCGCCGACGCCTTCTGCGGCAGCGCCTCCGTGATTTCATGGTGATAGATGGTGTCGAAGGCGCCCAGGCAGCCTTGCGCCGCCATCAGTTGCAGGGCCAGCAGATGCGTATTCATGGTATGTCCTTGTGTAGGGCGGGCGCCGCGCTTTCGCGGAACACGCCGACCTGGGTGAACGTGGTGCCGAACAGGGCGTGACGGATCTCGATGCGGATATTGAATTGCTGCGGCGTGTCGTTGCGGTGGCACAGATAGGTCTTGCCGGGCGTGAGCACGCCGGGCAACGGCATGCGCCAGCCGAAAAGGTCCCAAAAATAACCGTCGCTGGTGAAGTGCAGGTTGCCATCTTCGACATGGAGCAGCAGCTTCATGCCTAGCCCCATGCCCACGTATTCGAGCACTTCGCCTTTTTCGCTTTCGGCCATGTAGGACGTGAAGCGGATCGGCGCGCGACCATGCAGGCGATAGGTGCGCTGCTTGAAGATGTAGCGGCAGTCGGGGCGCGAATAGACTTCGATATCCACGGGGAAGTCGTGGTCGTCATACGGAATCAGGGCCCCATCGATGAAGGGCCGCGTCAGCCAGCCCAGCACCTTGCCCAGGCGCGAACTGGTGAGCTCATGCAGTTCGCCCCGGTAGTACAGGGGCTGGCCCGGCGCGGGATTTTTCTCGAAGCGGCGGCGGATATCCGGGTGCAGGGTAAGCCACTGCCCGCCCATGACCTTCTTGAACAGTTCTCCTTCCGAGGGGCCGTTCATGATTTCCCCCGCTTGCCCGGTTTGTCTTCCGGGCTGAGGAACTTGGCCACCTTGCCGCCCATCGACAGCATGCGCTGCAGGGTCGCCGGCGGCAGGTTCTTGTAGTCGCTGTAGGTGCTGCTGAGCATTTCCAGGAAGGCCAGCACGTCGCCCATGCGCGCCAGCGTCTCTGGCGGTATCGCCGCATCGTGCTCACCCTCGATCGCGCATTCGCGCAGCACCGTCAGGGTGGGATCGATCTCGCGGCGCTTGCGCTCTTCCATGATGACGCGGAAGATTTCCCACACATCCTGCAGGGCCACGAAATGGTCGCGCCGATCCCCCATCACGTGCGTAACGCGCGCCAGGCCCCAGCTTTGCAATTCTTTCAGGCTGTTGCTGACATTCGAGCGGGCCACGTTCAGACTGGCCGCGATATCTTCCGCCGTCAGCGGCTCGTTGGCCAGGAACAGCAGCGCGTGGATCTGCGCCACCGTGCGGTTGACGCCCCAGCGGGTGCCCATTTCGCCCCAGTGGAGGATGTACTTTTGGGTAGTTGGGCTTAATTCCATGGCGTTCTCTTATTTCTGTCGTTACAGAAATGTAAGACGGAAAGGAAACCGAGTCAAGCGCGATTCGTCAGGACTTTGTGGGCGGCTGGCCCATGGCGCGCAGGAATTGCTGCTGTGAGGCGTGCAGCTGGCCGTAACCGAGTTCGCGGTACACGAGGCCGTGGCGTGGCGCCAGTTCGGCCAGGATGCGCGCCAGCGCCGGATAGTGGCGGTGATTCCAGGTGGGGAACAAATGGTGCGTCAGGTGCAGATTCAAGCCGCCGAGCCAGTAACCGAGCCAGCGCAGGGCGCGCGGCCTCGGCGTCCAGTCGCAGGCCGTATAAAACGTGTGCTGGTACCAGTCGTGCGGCAGGGTGCCGTCTGCGCCCGGCTGGAAAAACGCCACTTCGGCCCAGTGCGTGCCGAGGATCAGCGCCACCAGCGCGCACGAGGCGATCATCTGCCCCAACAAATACGCGCCCAGCACCACGCCCCAGCCGATACCGTGCTGCGACAGCACCCACATGGGCAGCGCCAGCACCAGCGCCACGTGGCCCAGCTTCCAGCCCAGGAACGACAGCCAGCCGCGCCAACCCTGCAGGCGGCTGTGCGCGGCCACGGGCGTCTTGCCGAAGCGGTCCAGCCAGTCGCCATACCAGTTCAAATACGGCAGCGACAGGGCCGCCACCACGGGCCAGTACAGGTATTGATAGCGGTACTGCGGCGACCAGCGTTGGAACGGTGTCTGGCGCAGGAAGGGATTCGGTTCCGTGTCGAGGTCATAGCCTTCCACGTTGGCATACGTGTGATGGAAGTGCACGTGGCGGATGGTCCAGAAATCCGTGTCCACGCCGACGGGCAAGCCCACCAGGCGGATCAGCACGCGGTTCCAGGCTCCCTGGCGGAAGACGGCGCTATGAGCCGCGTCGTGCAGGGTATTCATGGCTAGCGCCATGGCCGCGACCAGACAAGCGACATAGCTGGCGACAAACGGCCAGGTGCTGCCGGCATTCAAGGCCAGCGCATACAGCCCCGCCGTCAGCGCGGCCAGGAACACGGCTTTCGCCTGCATGCGCAGGTCGCCGAAGCGGTGTTTTCCTTCGCTGGCCAGGTAGGCGTCGGCGCGCGCGCGCAATTCGCGGCGGAAGGCGGAATCACGGGCAGGCTGGAAGCGCAGCGGCGGCAGAGGTGGCACAGGCGTCACGCGCGCGTCCCCGCCGCGGCCGGCCACCACAGGCGGCGCGCGCCGTCGAGGCCGTGCGCCAGCAGCGCGGCCAAAAACACCATGCCCCACGCATCGCGCGCGCCATACCAGCCCAGGAACAGCAGCGGCATGGCCACGGCGATGGCGACCCAGGCGATGGCGCCCCAACGTCGCGCATCGGACAGGCCGCCCAGCGCCAGGGTGCCGCCAAAGATCAGCGCGAACAGGATGGCTTGCTGCGAGCCAGCCAGCACCGCTTCGTGGTTGACGTAATAGATCACCAGGCCAAACAGGATCACGCCGCCGCTGCCGATGAACAGTTCGGGCACTTCGAACGTGCCGCGCGACTGCCAGTGGGGAAAGCGCGCGCGCAGCCATGTGAACAGCTTGCCGTTGCTGGCCAGCAGGGGGTTGTGCGTCGGTGTCATGCCCTTCACGCCATAGCGCATTTCCACGCCCTCGAGTTCAGGCTGGAAGCTGCCGAACAGCCGGTCCCACAGCAGCAGGGTGCCGCCGAAATTGCGGTTGATGTAGCGTTTATCCGTGCCGTGGTGCACGCGGTGGTGCGAGGGCGTGACCATGAAACGATCCAGGATGCCGGACTTGTTCACCAGCGCATTGTGGTTATAGAACTGCACCGTGTAATGCAGGGACGAGACGACGAGGAAGATTTCCAGCGGCACGCCCAGCACGGCCAGGATGGCGATGAAGGGGAAATTCGTCAGCGACGAATACCAGGAGTTGCGCACGCCCAGCGACAGGTTGAAATGCTCGCCCTGGTGGTGCACCACGTGCACGGCCCACAGCAAGGGGATTTTATGGTGCAGCCGGTGCATCCAGTAAAAGCACAAATCCCAGGCAAAAAAGGCGAAGACCCATTGCGCCGCCACCGGCCACTGGTCGACGAGGTGCAGGTTCACATGGCGCAGCAGCAGGGCAAAAGCCGCCACTTCCACGCCGCGGAACACCCACATCAGGATATGGCCCGAATTGAGGTTGAAGATCACGTCCTTCCACGGCACGGGTGTCTTGCGTACCCATTTGAGGATCAGCAGTTCGGCCAGCACGAAGGCCAGCATGATCAAGAACGACAGGGCAAAAGGATTCATCGTGGTGCGGTTTTCAAGGAAACGGCGCGGCGGGCAGCCAAGGATACCTGCATTTTCGCCAGCATGCCGCCGGCGATGCCAACAAACAGGCCGGCAGCCAGGTCGATGCTCACGTGCCGGCGCAGCGCGATGATGGCGTAGCAGATGGCCACGCCCAGCACTACGGCCAGCGCGGAGCGCGCCAGGTGGCGTTTGTCGCACAAGGCCCACACGCACAGCAAGGTCAGGGCGCCATGCAGCGAAGGCAGGCAGTTTTGCGCGGAGTCAAACGACTGCAGCAGGCGCAGCGCCTGCGTGCTCCAGGCACTGCCTTCACCGACGGGCGGATACGCGAGCGTGGTCGGATACAGCAGGAAGACCACGCCGCAGACCAGAGCAGCAAGCGCCATGGCGCGCGCCAGCCAGCGCACCCTCGCCGCCTCGGCCGCCAGGTAAGCGTACGGGATCAGGATGAAAAAGGACAGGTACAGCCAGATGGCGGCGTCGCTGTAGGGAATGGCGCGGTCGATGGCCGTCTCGGGCAGCAGCACGCCCTGCCCTTGCAGCACATCGCTGGAAAAATACACGAGGCCGACGCTGCCCCAGCCGGCCAGCAGGTGCAGCAGGCGGCCGCGTACGTTCATGGAAGAAGGGTTCATGCGCTGGCAAGGCGCCGGATGCGGCGCCGTTTCATGGTGGGGTCAAAGGGAGGCAGTTCGCCGCTCACCGTCCAGGCCAGGCCGTCGACGGCCACGCCGAGGCCCTGCAGCACCGTTGCCAGGTGCGCGCGCAGGGCGGCCAGGCCGGCATCGTCCAGGGCCGCGTGCAGCTGCAAGGAGCAATCGCCCGACTGCACCAGGCGATAATCGGCGTCCGGCGGCAAGGCTTGCGCGAAGGCCCGCGTCAGCACGTCGGCAAACACGGCGACGGGGGCGCCGCCGTTCGCCGATGGCAAGAACAGCATGTCGTCGCAGCGCCCTTCGATGCCGTCGATGGCGCGCGTGGCGCGGCCGCACGGGCATGGCGTGGCGCGCGCGAGCAGGATATCGTCGAGGCGGTAGCGCACGATAGGCTGCGTGATGCGCGTAAAGTCCGTAATCACGGGCACGAAGCGCCGCTGTTCCCCATCGAGCCACTGCGGCTCGATATGCACGTACTCTTCGTTCAGGTGCAGCACGCCGTGCTCGCAGCTGCTGGCAAGAAAACCCTCGGTGGCCTGGTAGATTTCATGCACGGCGCCGAACGCCTGCACGATCAGCGCGCGGTCCTGCGCTTCCAGCACTTCGGCCACCGAGATGACTTTTTTCGGCGCCAGCGCCAGGCTGCCGTCGATGACGCGCAAGGCCAGCTGGCGCAGCACCTGGGCCGGCGCGACGATGACGGTGGGGCGATATCGCGCCAGCTGCGCGCACAGGCTGTCGAACGGCTCGAACAAATCGTAGAACGCAAAGGTCAGCCACGGCGAGCGCACGGCGGTGTACAGATTGCTGTTCGCGCGCAGGAACAGCGCCACCCGTTCGCCGGAAAACAGGCCTTCGGGCAGTGCCTTGGCCAGCATCACGCCCGCCCATTGGGCCTTTTCGCGTGGGCTGACGGTAAACACGGCGCGCCGCGACGAGGTGCCCGACGACAGGCCCACCGTGATGTCGCCCACGGCCGGCGTGAAGTCGCGGCTATGCTCGGCCGCCATGGCCGCGTCCATCGCCCGCGCCAACGTCACCCCTTCGGTATTCATGGCGTCGAAATGCTCGAGCATCAGCGCCTTGTTCATGGTCGGCCACCGCGCCAGGGGCAGCGCGCGATAGGGCGCGAAATAGCGGCTGCGCGCGCACAGCGTGTCGATGAAACGCGCCAGTTGCCGCTGCTGATAGGCATCCAGCTGCGCGCGGCTTGCGAAACGCAGACGGCGCGTGCGCCAGTACGACAGCAACAGCCAGACAATACGCTTCACGGGCGGCCCGCCACAGGCAAATAATCGAGCGTATCTTCATGCGTGATGCGGATCTGCGCATTGCCCGACTGGTGCAACTGGTGCAGCCGGTTCAGGGTGGCGTAGTACGGCGCGCGCTTGTGCTGGATGATGAACGACAGTTCGGAAGGTCCGCGCAGCTGCTGGAAACTTTCCGGCACCCAGGCCGCGTCCGACGCCAGCAAGGTCCAGCCTTCGTCCTGCAGCACGAAGGCGCCCAGATGGCCGATCGCGTGGCCGGGCAGGTCGACGATGTAGATTTCGCCCGTGCCGCTGACGTCGCGCCCGTGCGTAAACGGCAGCAGGGCGGCCGGCAAGGCTGTCTCGGGCACGCTGTCGACAAAAGCCAGGCGGTCGGCAATATCGGGCGGCAGCAGCTCGGGCACGAAGGCCTGGCGCACGGCGGCCACGCCGGACAGTCCGCGCACGGCGTCCCAGCCGGTTTTTGACGCCATCAGCCGCGCGCCGGGAAAGTCGCGCAGGCCGGCGATATGGTCGGCGTGGAAGTGCGACAGCAGCAAGGTGTGGATGTCGCCGGGCGACACGCCATGCGCGCGCAGCTGGCCCTGCAGGGATTCATTCTCGTCAAACGAAATCGGCGTCACCCACGCGTACATGCGGTACACGCCTTTCGACGTGGCGGCGCGGAAGTGTTCGGCGTAACCGGTATCCCACAGGTACAGGCCCGCGCGCGTCGCTATCAGGTAGGCGCGCGAAGGGAAGCAGCGGCTGGCCAGCCCGCTGCCTTTCAAGACCATGCAGGAAGGGTGGGTGCAGTGGCCGACGCGAAACGCGGTGATGCTAGCCATTGCGCTCCTTGCCCACCTTGTGCGCCGCCGCTTCCTGGCGCATCCACTGCGCCGTGCGGGCGATGCCTTCCTGCAGGCTGACGATGGGGCGGTAGCCGAGCACCTTGCGCGCCTTGGCGTTATCGAGCGTCATGTCGAAACTGAGCGCGCCGATGCTGTAGGGCGTGAGCGCCGGTTCGCGGCGCGTGAAACGCGAGGCGAACTGCATCAGGCGCGCCACCAGCGCCAGCACGCGGTACGGCACGCTGACAATCTCGAACGGCTGCTGCAAATGCTCGCAAAACAGGGCGCGCAAAATGTCGCACAGGCGCGCCGGCTCGCCATTCGTGATGTTGAAGGCGGCGCCCGAAGCGATGGTCTTGTGCACGGTGGCCAGCCACATCGCATGCACGACATTGTCGACATAGGTGACATCGATGGTGACCGCGCCGCCCCTGGGCAGCGGCAGCTTGCCGCCGCGCTGTTCCAGCACGCGCGCCAGGCGCGGGATCAGCACCTGGTCGTGCGGGCCGAAGATGGCGCGCGGGCGCAGGATCACGCACGTCATGCCGCGATGGCGGTCGACGCAATCCTGCACGAGTTTTTCCGCCATCGCCTTGCTGCGCGCATACGCGTTGACAAAAGAATCGGGACGGAAGGTTTCCGGCACCTCGTAGCGGTTGCGGTAATCGAAATAGATGGCCGGCGTGGAGATGTGCACGAAGCGCGCCACATGCAGGCTGGCGGCCGCGCGCAGCAATTGGGCCGTGGCCGTGACGTTGGCGGCGATGAAGTCGCGCTCCGCGCCCCACGGCGACGACAGCGCGGCGCAGTGCCAGACGGTGTCCATGCCGCGCACCAGCTCGTCGACCTGGCGCGGCGACGCCTGCGCCAGGTCAAGCGCGACGAATTGCGCGCCCATGCGTTCAAGTTCGCGCCCGACGGCGGCGTTGCGGCCCGTGGCGCGCACTTCCACGCCCTGCGCCAGCAGGGTGCGCACGGCATTGCGCCCCAAGCCGCCCGTCGCTCCCGTGACCAGTATCCGCCTCATCACACCACCTTCACAGGTCAAGAATCATGCCGCCGATGGTCAGGCCTGCGGCCGTGCCCATCATCAGCAAACGCTGGCCCGCCACGGCCCGCCCCGTCATCACCGCCTCGTGCAGGGCGGTGGGCAAGGACGCGGCCACCTGGTTGCCGTGCGTTTCAAAGATCTTGATGATTTTAGCATCGGGAACGTCAAGGATGCGCGCCGCATGCGCAAGCCCCAGCGGGCTGGCCTGGTGCGGCACGACCACGTCGACTTTATCCAGGCCCGCGCCCGATTCCTGCATGAGTTCCGCGAGGAAATCCGGCATCACCTTGACGGCCAGGCGGAACACGGCCTTGCCATCCATGCGGAACAGATAGTCGCCCGGTGCGCAGCCGTTGCGCGGGTTGCGCTCGGTGCCGCCGCCGCGAATTTCGCAGTAGCGCCGCCCTTCCGGATACGTGCCCATCTTGTAGGCGCGGATGCCGGCGCTGCCGTCGCCCCGCTCGACAATGACGGCGGCGGCGCCGTCGCCAAAGATCATCGACGCTTCCGGCTCGCTCCAGTCAACCCCGCGCGAGGCGAGGTCGGACGAGACGATGGCGATGCGCCGGTAGGCACCGCCGGCCAGCATGGACGCGGCCACGCGGAAGGCGGCCATGAAACTGAGGCAGCTGGCGTTGACGTCGAAGCTTTGCGTGCCTGGCGGCAAGCCCGCATGTTCGGCAACGAAGCAGGCCGTATTCGGCAAGGCTTGCTCGGGCACGCCACAGGCGCAGATCAGCAGGTCGATGTCGGCCGGACGCAGGCTGGCGTTCTTCAGCGCGTCGAGCAGGGCCGCGGCGCCCAGCTGGCTTTGCGATTCATCGGGTGCGGCGACAAAGCGCGACAGCACCCCGCTCTTGCGCAGGGTGTAGCCGGCCGGATGGCCCAGTTTCTGGTCCAGGCTGGCGGAAGTCACACTATGCGACGGCACGGCTTTGCCCGTCGCGATCAGGCGAACTGGAATCATGTTGGCCTTAAAGAAAGTAAAGTAAATACGGTCTAGAAATTAATCGCGTGCCAGGGGCGGCAGATCGACACCGCAGTTCTTGCAGAAATTGGCATCGTCATCGAGCCCTTCTTTCAGGCACGTGGGGCAGGTACGCGTGGTGACCAGCTTGGAACTGCGCTGTACCGTCATTTCCGCGCTGATAATGCCGGTAGGCACTGCCAGGATGCCCCAGCCGAGCAGCATCATCAGCGAAGCGATGGTGCGCCCGATGTCGGTCTTCGGCGTGATATCGCCGAAACCCACGGTGGTCATGGTGCTGATGGCCCAGTATATCGACGTGGGGATACTGCTGAAACCGTTTTCCGGCCCTTCCACGACATACATCACAGTACCTAACAGAAAGACCACCATCATGACGAAAGACAAGAAAATGAGGATCTTGCGCCGGCTGGCCAGCAGCGCCCGCCCCAGCACCGTGTATTCGTGTACATACGACGTCAGCTTGAGGATGCGGAACATGCGCAGCAGGCGCAAAATACGCACGTCGATCAGCACGTGCGCGCCCGGCAGCAGCAAGCCGATGTAGGTCGGCACGATGGCCAGCAAGTCGATGATGCCGAAAAAACTCTTGGCGTAGCGCACCGGATGCTGCAGGCACGACAGGCGGGCGCAATATTCGATGGTAAATAAAATGGTGAAAAACCACTCCAGCGCCGTCAGCCAGGTGCCATAGCGCTCGGCCACGGAGGCGACACTGCTGAGCACGACCACCGTCACGCTGATCAGGATGGCAGCGATCAGCAGCAAATCGAAGGCGCGGCCCGTGCGCGTTTCCGCCTCGAAAATGACGGTGTACACCTGCTCGCGCCAGCCCCGCTCGGGCTTGCCAAATTTTTGCTGCGTTTCCTGCGCCGCCAGTTGCTGCGGCGTCAGGGGCGCAGCGCCGCTCTTCGTCGCGGCTTTCATGTGGGTAGTATTCTCATATACTATTATTGTATAGATAATTGACCAGGCACGGCGACACGCACGGCTGCACTACGACAGCTTTTTCGCCAGCAACACGGCATTGCGCCGGTCGCGCTCGGCTTGCACGATGTCCGTCGTGCGCGCCTCCGAGAGGCCCACCGTGTGCAGCACCGTGGCCGTCAGCTGCAGCGCCGATTCCAGCGCCTCGGGCACGACCAGGGTAGCGCCCGCCTGTATCAGGGCCACTGCATGCGCCTCGTCGCGCGCGCGCGCATACACGGGCAGCTGCGGATATTCGCGGCGGATCGATTTGACGGCGTGCAGCACGGAGGCCGCGTGGTCCATGGTCAGCACCACGGCGGCAGCCCGGTCCGCATTGACCTTTTGCAACAGCTCCGCGCGCGACGCATCGCCGAAATACACGGGGAAACCGCGCGGATGCAGCGTCGTCACCAGCCGTGCATCATTTTCAATCGCCACGTACGCGATATCCTGCTCCGTCAGCACCTTGGCCAGCAACTGCCCCACCCGGCCGAAACCGGCGATGATGACGGTGCTGCCCTGTGGCGGCGGGGCGCCGTGCGCCAGGTCGGCCAGCTGATGGTGGTGGCGCTGTTCCCACCAGTTGCCGAAAGCGCGCGCCGCCTTGGCCAGCGCGGGCGTGGCGAACAGACTCAAGCCCACCACCAGCATGACGAACTGCGCCACCTGCGGGCCGATCAGTTTCGTGCCCAGTGCATACGCGACGACGATGAAGGCAAATTCGCCGCCCTGCCCCAGCAGCACGCCCGTTTCCACGGCACGGCCCCAGTGAAAGCCGCCGATGCGGAAAATCACGCTGATGACGAGGGTTTTCAAGGCAAACAGGCTCAGCACGGCCAGCGGAATCAAGACCGGCGACTTGAGGATTTCGCGCACGTCGATCTGCATGCCCACCGACATGAAGAACAAGCCCATCAGCAAACCCTTGAAGGGCTCGATCGTCACTTCCACTTCGTGACGGAATTCCGTTTCCGCCAGCAGCAGGCCGGCCAGCAAGGCGCCCAGCGCCATCGACAGGCCCGCCAGGTAGGTCAGGCCCGCGATGCCCAGGGTGCTGAGCAGGGTCAATGCCATGAACACGTCGGGCTGGCGTTTCTTGACGAAGAACTGGAACAGGGGGCGGATGACCCTGCGTCCCAGCAGATAGATGAGCAAAATGGCGCCGGCCGATTTCACGGCAGCAAAGCTGAGCAGATACGCGAGGTCGTCGCTGCGCCCGCTGGCGAACACGTCGATCAGGATGAACAGCGGCACCACCATCAGATCCTGGAACATCAAAATGGAAAAGCCCGCCTGGCCGGCCGGGGTTTGCAGGGAGCGCTGATCGGTCAGCAACTGCATCACCACGGCCGTGGACGACAGCGACAGCACCAGCCCCAGCACGATGGATGCTTCCAGCGACAGGCCAAAGTAATACGCGACGCCGCCGATCAGGCAGGCGCTGACAGCCACCTGCCCCACGCCCGCGCCGAATACCCAGCGCCGCAGCGCCCACAGCCGCTCCGTCGACAGTTCCAGGCCGATCATGAACATCAAAAACATCACGCCCAGCTCGGCCAGGCCGCTAACCTGCTCGGCACGCACGAACGAGAAATACGTCAGCCACGTGAAGTCGCCGGCCCACAGGCCGAAGCCGAAGGGGCCGAACAGGGCGCCCACGGCCAGGAAGCCGAGCACCTGGTTGACCTTCAGGCGTTGCAATAGCGGGATAAAAATCCCGGCCAGGGCGAGAAACAGCAGGGTTTCTCGCAAGTAAGGTAAGGCGTGCTGCTCTTCCAAAATAGTCCTAACTAATATCATTCTTGCTGAATTGGTAGTGTCGCATGCGGGGCCACGGCGAAGCAGGCCCACACGCGATATTTTTTACCTAAGAGCAACACATCCGTTCTCTATTTCGGCGGCGCCAGCAGGTCGGCACGGGGACGGTCCCAGCCCGGCACGTAGGCGGGACACGGCCGGCTGCGGAACTGCTGCAGTTCCACCGTTGTAAAGTTGGGCAACATGCCGGGATTGAAACGCACGTCGGTCAGCTTGTCCGCCTTCAGCCTGGGCATGCGGGCAAAGCGGAACCAGGCATCGACATAGCAATTGTCCTGTTGCAGCGCGCGCAAGGCGGCCAGGCTGCCCGCCGCCTGGGTGGAGACGGCGATGCCGGGCGCCAGCTGCTGTCCCCGCTTGCCCGTTTCGGCCAGCCCGGCCGGGCAGGCGGCCGGCGCCAGCGATGCGGGAAGCAAGCTCAATGTGCCGCGCCGCAAGGTGTAGACATCCGCCTTGGCGTCCGTCTTGCTGTCGAGCGAGACATAGATCCAGCACAGGGGGTTGCTGGGGAACGCCGTCATCGCCACATCCCACACGCGCGTGCCGGGGTCCAGCCGCTGCACGACCGCCTCGATGCGCGCACGGCCGAGGGCCGAGGCCACGCCCTGCGTGCCGATGAAAGTGGCGGCCAGCGCGAAGGCCAGCAGCAACGCTCCGCGTCCCCGCTCGCCGGCCCGTCCTTGCAGCACAGCCAGCACCACGCCCAGCCCCAGCAGAATGGCCAGCGAGGCCGTCGCCAGATAGGTTTTATAGGTGAAGAAACACAGGGCCGCCGCCAGCCCCGCCAGCAGCACGCTTTTGACGATGCCGTAGCGCAAGGACATGATCACGGGCACGCCCAGCAGCACCCAGAACATCGGTTCGACAATGAAGACCATGTCGCCATACAGCCAGCGGCTGTCAAACGGGTAAAACGGGTGCAAGCCATAGGAATTAAGGAAATCCATGCCCATGTGCAAACAGAAGCCCAGCAGCAGGCAAGCCGCCAGGCCGATGCGGGCGGGCACGCTGCCTTTCAGCAGGCGGCGCGCGCCCGGCCATAGCAGCCACAACAGGGCCAGCAACAGCAGCGCCTGGGGCACAGCCAGCAGCAAGGTATGCGTGTGGCCCCGGTGGTGCAGCATATAGCCGAACGGGCGCGGCAACAGCCTGGTCAGCACCAGGTCCAGGTCGGGCGCGTTGCTGGCAAACCATGCCGAAAACAGAAACAGCGCGCGCCGGGTGCGCTGTGCGGGGGCTTGCGGCTCGGGCGGCAGGCTGCGGTGTACCAGTTCGCCGACCCCGAGGCCGATGACCGAATGCGTAATATTATCCATCGGGCAATTTTACAGGACGCCCGCCCCCGCGTGCGCGTGCGCTACAGCTTTTCCAGCTCCGGCCCGCGCATGCCCACCAGCAAGGCGCGGCCATCGGGCAGCACGCGGAACTCGCCATAACGGGCCTTTTCCCAGCGCGCCGCCTCGCCTTCCTTGAAGAACCAGGCGTCGCTGACGAGCACCCAGTTGCCATCTTTCGGCGTCAGTTCGAGCAGGAATTCGCCGGGCGCCAGCGCCTCCCTGGTGTACGGACGCAGCAGTTCTGCCACCCCGCGCGCATCGCGCGTGGCCACCACGAGGGGCCGGCCTGGCGCCCTGTCCACGCTGGCCAGAGTGGAGAGGACGCCCAGGTTGACGAAATTGAGGCGCATGTAGTCGCCCTGCATCAGTGAGCGGGGATCGACGGGTTCCAGCGCCACGAAGATAGCTTCCCCCTTGGCAATCAGCTGCTCTTTCTGCCAGATGCCGCCATTGGCGACCAGCAACACCAGCAGCAAGCCGCCCAGCAGGCCCAGGCGCACGGCGCGGTGTTCGGCCACTGCGCTCACCGGTTTGCTTTCCACCAGGTGCAGCACGCCGCCGCGCATGGCCAGCCACGACAGGGCGCACAGCACGGCGCCGGCCACGGCCAGCAGTGCCGCCTTGCTGGCCAGCGGCCAGGCCAGCTGATAATAAAAGCTGCCGAGTATCCACGCTGCCGCCAGCGCGGCCGCCACGGCCACGCGCGTGCGCCCGCTCGTCAGACAATACGCGAGGATCAGCAGCACGGGACCGAGCGCCGGCATGAACCAGGACAGCACGACCAGCACCAGCGCCACGCCGATGGCGGGCAACTGGCGCAGCGCCGGCCAGCGCCAGCCCGTCCAAACGGCGGCCGCCAAGGCCAGCACGAGCGACACCCCGTTCAATGCCTGCGCATACCAGGCGCCAGCCTGGTGCCGGGTCACTTCGCGCGCCACGTCGCCGGCAAAACCACCGCCCAAGGCGCCGCCCAGCATGAAGGTCATGCCGGACCAGAAGACCAGGCCCAGCAAGATGGCCAGCACCCAGCCCGTCGACAGCGATTCCAGGAAGGTGGCGACGGGCGCGCCGCGGCCATCGTTGAAAGCCTGTTTTTGCAGCCAGTGCACGCCCAGCCAGAATGCCAGGGCCAGCATCCAGGCCAGATACAGTAGCGTGGGGTCGTTCTCGAAAAGCCAGTCGGTCCCGCTATCGACGATGCCCAGCGCCAGCAAGCCGCAGGAGACCACGCCCAGCAGCACGCGCAGCCAGTCGCGCGGCAAGGCGGCTGCCACCACCAGGCACGCCAGGCACAGCAGCGAGGAAGCCATCTGCGTGGAATAGTCGCGGTACAGGGCATAACCGAGCAAGCCGCCGCCTACCAGCAGGCAAGGCACGGCCAGTTGCTCGACAAACAGCGCCACGCCGCGCGTGCGGATCAGCAGCACGGCCACCACCAGCACGATGGCGGCCACGACATACGCGCCGGGGCCGTGGCGCACCACGCTTTCCAGGCCCACACCCAAGGCAATCATCAGGGGAATGGCGGCCAGCCAGGCGCCGAAGGCCGTCATCAGTACCAGCGGCCACGGCCGGACATCCTGCACGGGACGGCTGGTACCCGACGGCAACAAACCGGCGCGCGTGGCGTCGTCGATCAGGGTGGCGAGCGCATCAGCGCGGTTCACGTTACTCATGCTGCCTCCCGGCGCGTGCGCCACAGGATGCCTTGCACGGTCAGCGCCAGCAGCACGGCAGCAAACAAACCCAGCATGGCCAGTCTGCCGACGCCATCGCCATTCCCACCTCCGTTGAGCAGCACGCGCGCCAGGCCGCCCACCAGCAAGGTGTTGACGCCCAGCGCGACGGCGCTCAGGCCGAACACGTCAAAGAACCGGCGCGTGGCCAGTACGATGGCGGCGATGGCCAGCAAGGCCAAACCCGCCCAGTACGGCGATTCGACCTCGCTGCCGAACAGGGCGCTGACGGCCGTGCCCGTGACGAGGATGGTGGCCAGCACCAGACCCAGACGCAAGGCCCAGCTGCCCGCGCCCGTCCAGCGCGCCAGCAGGGGCGAGACAAACGCACAGGCAATCAGCACAGTCAGCCAGCCGCTGACAAAAATGGACAAATCGGTCGAATCGATGCGCCAGCTATGGCGCGCATGCGCCTGCATCCACAGGGTGGCGGCCGTCGACACGATCAGCACCCACGGCGTCCACAGCACGTCGCTGCGCGCCACCAGGCACAGGGGCAAGGCCAGCGCGGCCCACAGGGCGAACAGCTGCCACGGATCGGCGCCCGTCTGATAGGTCTGGCCGAAATACGCGAACAGGCCGCCGATGGCCAGCAAGGCCAGCAGCAGCAAGGGCACGCGGGCCTTGGGCACGGCAAACGCGCCCACGCAGGCGGCGGCGAATACACCTTGCAGCAGGGCAAAACGGCCCATGCGCCCCAGCTCTTCCCAGTTGGCGGCGACCCAGCAGATCAAACCCATGCCCAGCAGCGCGGCACCCAGCACGGCCACGCCGCGCGGCAGCCAGTAGGCCAGGCGCGCCGGCTCGCGCTGGAAGCCGGCCACTTCCTGCAACTGCCGGGTTTGTTGGGCATCGAGCGCGTTGGCCGAGGCGAGTTGGTACACGGCGAGGCGTAAATCCATCGTCTGCTTTCTATTGATTTTTAGTATGGCGCGTCAGCGCTCGACGCTCACGCCGCGCCAGAAGGCGACGTGGCCGGCAATTTGCTTGGCGGCATCCTTGGGCTGGGGGTAATACCAGGCCGCGTTGGCGTTCGTCTGGCCATCGACGACGAGGTCGTAATAGCTGGCCGTGCCCTTCCACGGGCAGGTGCTCGTGTGACTGCTGGGACGCAGGCAGGCCTGCGCCACTGTAGCGAAAGGAAAATATACATTGTTTTCAACGACTTGCACCTGTGCATCGGTGGCTTGCGCGATGACGGCGCCATTCCAGCTGGCTGTTGGCATTTGACTATCCTCCCTCTGCGCCGAGTGTAGCGCAAAAAGTCCGCCATGGCGCGCGCCGTTGGCGCTCCGTTCAGCCGCCGCTGATGATCTGGCGCAAGGCTTGCTCGAACACTTCGGGCGGCTGGCCGCCGGAAATCAGGTGGCGCTCGTTGATGATGACGGCGGGCACCGAATTGATGCCGTTCTGCTGGTAGAACTGCTCCTGCGCGCGCACCTCGTCCGCATAGGTACCGGACGCCAGCACCTCGGCCGCTTTCACGCTGTCCAGGCCCACCCTGCCGGCCACGGCCAGCAAGACCGCGTGCGAGGACGGATCCTGTCCTTGCGTGAAATACGCATCGAACAGCGCCATCTTGAGTTCTTTCTGGCGCCCTTCCAGTCCGGCCCAGTGCAGCAGACGGTGCGCATCAAACGTGTTGTAGATGCGGCCGCGCTTGTCCATGGCGAAGGTAAAGCCCAGCTGCTCGCCGCGCGCGCGGATCGCTTCGCGCGATTGCGCCATCTGTTCCGGGGTGGAACCGTATTTGCGGGCGATGTGTTCGCCGATATCCTCGCCTTCGGCCGGCATATTGGCGTTCAGTTCGAAAGGCTGGAAGTGGATCTCGGCCTGGACGGTGTCTTGCAGCTTGGCCAGCGCCTGCTCCAGCGACTTCAGGCCGATCACGCACCAGGGACAGGAAACGTCGGAAACGAAATCGATACGGATGGGAGTGGGTGTGGCGGAAACAGTCATGGGGGGCAGCCTTTGCGCGGGTCGGTGGCGACCGCACCGCGCGGCGCCGCAAGGTTGGGGTCAGTTCCTTCGGAATCGGTATGCGCCCTATTAGGCCGCTTACCCCCGGCGGGTCTGACCCCGGCATTTTACTTCTTCTTCGCGGGCACCTTGGCCCCATCCTTCTTGCCGCCGATCTTGCTTTCCTTGCCAGAGAGCAAGTTAGCGATGTTCTGGCTGTGACGGTAAGCGAGCAGCACGCTCATGATGATGACGGACAGCAAGATGGGATCGACGCCGAACAGCAAGCCATAGTAAAACGGCGCGAACAGGGCCGCCACCAGCGCTGCCAGCGAGGAATAGCGGAAGGCATAGGCGATGATCAGCCAGGTGGCCAGGGTGGCCAGGCCCAGCCAGGGATTGATGCCCAGCAACACACCGAGGGCCGTGGCCACGCCCTTGCCGCCGACAAAGCGGAAGAACACGGGCCACAAATGGCCGAGGAAGACGGCGATGGCGACCAGGGCCACGGCCACGTCGCCCACGCCCAGCGCGGTGGAAAAATGGTCGGCCAGGAACACGGCCAGCCAGCCCTTGGCGCCATCGCCCAGCAGGGTCATGATGGCCGCGCCCTTGTTGCCGCTGCGCAGCACATTGGTGGCGCCCGGATTTTTCGAGCCGTAGGTGCGCGGATCGGCAATGCCGTAGACCTTGCTCATCACCACGGCAAACGATATCGAGCCGAGCAAGTAAGCGGCCACTGTCATTGCCACGGTTGTGATTACTGGATTCATTTCTTCCCTTTATTGTGTTTATTACACCAGCATCGAGGCTGGCGCAGCAGAATATACACCAGCGCCCCGCCTGCGGACAGGGCGGGGTCTGGTTTTCTCAATTTCTTAATCCTGCAAGGCGCACTGCACCGGCTTGGCGTTCAGTAAATCGAGCAGCACCTGCGGCGCCAGCGAGACGAGGAAACCGCGCCGCCCGCCATTGATGTAGATGCGGTCGAGCGCCAGGATGGATTGCTCCACATACACGGGCATGGCCTTCTTCGTGCCGAACGGCGACGTGCCGCCGATCATGTAGCCGGAATGGCGCTGCGCCACCTCGGGCTTGCACGGCTCGACGGACTTGCAGCCGATGCCGCGCGCCAGGTTCTTGGTCGACACCTTGCAATCGCCATGCATGAGTACGATCATCGGCTTGGCCGCCTCGTCCTGCATCACCAGGGTCTTGATCACCGCGTGCTCGGGCACTCCCAGCTCGCGCGCCGAGACGCTGGTGCCGCCGTGCTCCTCGTACGGATACGGGTGTTCTTCGAAGGAAACGTGATGCTTGCGCAGCAGCTGCGTCGCCTGAGTTTCGGAAATATGCTCTTTTTTAGCCATGCGTGATACGCTGATCGTTCAGTGAGGAGTGCTAATTATGCAGGAAGAAATCCGCTTTGCCACATTCAATGTCTGCAACCTTGCCCCCGCCGGGGCGAAACTGTATGACAACCTGGAACCGTTGAGCCCGGCGCAATACGAAGCCAAGGCGGAATGGACGGCGCGGCAGATCGACCTGCTCGACGCCGACGTGATCGGATTCCAGGAAATTTTCTCGCAGGCGGCCCTGCACGACGTGCTGTCGCGCACGCGCCATTACCGCGCAGCCACCCTGGCCGGCTACGACGCGGTGGATGCCGCCGGGCGCATGCTGCCCACGGTGGCGCTCGTGTCGCGCCTGCCGCTGGCCGGCGCCGGTGTTGCCTGGGCGAATTTTCCCGCCGGCGTGAGCGTGCCTGCCGAGGACAATGCTGGCCGCTTCGCCCGCGCGCCCCTGCATGTGCAGGTGCTCTTGCCTGGAGGACAACTCACGGACGTGGTCGTCGTGCATTTGAAATCGCGCCGGCCCGACTACCGTCATGGCGACGGCAACGATGCGGCCGCCTATGCGCTGGCCAACCTGCGCTCGCTCCAGCGGCGCGGCGCGGAAGCCGTGGCCCTGCGCGTGCTGGCAAGCGAACTGGGCCACAGCGGTCGTCCCCGCATCGTGCTGGGCGACTTCAACGACATCGCCAATGCCGTCACCACGGCCATCGTCATGGGGGCGGGCGCGCCGTGCGAACCCGGCATGGAAATGCGCGCGCGCCTGTACGACGCCAGCGCCATCCAGCAGCGCCAGGATGCCTTGCGCCACATGGGTTACACGAACATCCACGACAGCACCTACATGACGATCGACCACATTCTCGTGTCCGAACATTTCCATCCCGCCTCGCCGCGCGCCATCGGCGTGCTGCAGGAAGTGACTTATCTCAACGATCATTTGCTGCTGGGTCTGCCGCACGCGTCCGACCACGGCCAGGTGCTGGCACGCATCAAGCTGCTGGGAAACATTCATTAGTTCAACAGCGCCGCCAGCGCGCTACCCGCGACTTGCGCGCTGGCATAGCGTCCCTGGTATTGCTGGCAGCCCTGCCCCCGCAGATACGCCAGTTGCTGCGCCGTTTCCACGCCTTCGGCAATCACCGTCAATTGCAGCTCGCGCGCCATGGCGATGATGGTGGCGGCGACCATCGTGTCCGACTCGCCTGCCGCGCCGTCCACCGCAGCGGGCAGGAACGATGGATCGATCTTGAGTTTATCCACCGGGTAATGGCGCAGATTGGCCAGGCGCGAATAGCCGGTGCCGAAGTCATCGATGGCCAGCCTGGCGCCCAGCGCGCGCAGCTGCGCCAGCACCCCGGCCAGGCGGGCGCCGCCCTTCATCAGCAAGGACTCCGTCACTTCCAGTTCCAGGCAGCCGGCAGGCAGACCCGACACGGCCAGCGCTTCTTGTACGCTAAGCAATAAGTTATTGTGCAGGCATTGCGCCGCCGACAGATTCACGGCCACGCGCCAGGCATGGCCCGCATCGTGCCAGGCGCGCGCGCGCAGGCAGGCGTGGCGCAGCACCCAGTTGCCAATCGACACCATCAAGCCGCATTCCTCGGCCACGGCGATGAAGCGCTCGGGCGGCAGCACGCCCAGTTGCGGGTGGCGCCAGCGCAGCAGCGCTTCGGCACCGACGATCTGCCCGCTGGCAACATCGAGCGCGGGCTGGAACTCCAGCACGAATTCATCGCGGCCCAGCGCCTCGCGCAAACCCTGCTCCAGGCTGGCCCGCTCGACGATTTGCGCATTCATCTCGGCATTGAAAAACTGGAAATTGTTACGCCCGCTTTCCTTGGCGTGGTACATGGCGATGTCAGCGTTGTGCACGAGGGTATCGACGCTGTCGCCATCACTGGGAAAGATGGCCACGCCGATCGAGGTCGACACATGCAGCTCGTAGTCGCCCAGCCGGTACACCTGCGTCACGGCGTGCAGCAGGCTGGCCGCCACGTGGGCCACCTGGTCGATGCCGCCCACCTCGGCCAGGATGATGACGAACTCGTCGCCGCCATGCCGGCTGACCGTGTCGACGCCGCGCACGCAGCGCACCAGGCGCCGCGCCACTTCCTTGAGCAGCAAATCGCCCACGTGGTGGCCCATGCTGTCGTTGATGTGCTTGAAGTAGTCGAGATCCAGGTACAAAACGGCCAACATGTTCAGCTTGCGCCGCGCGGCCGCCAGGGCCAGCGACAGCCGGTCCAGCAACAGCACCCGGTTCGGCAGGTCGGTGAGAAAATCGTGCTCGGCCAGGTGGCGCGTGTGTTCCTCGTTTTTCTTGCGCTCGCTGATATCGCTGAGAATGGCCAGATAATTGCTCAATTGCCCTTGCGAGTCGCGGATGGCCGTCAGCGACAGCCAGGCCGGATAGCGTCCGCCCGCCTTGCGCTGGCCGACAATATCGCCCTGCCAATAGCCGTTCGCATCGACTTCGTCCCACACGTGGTCGAAAAACGCGGGCGCGTCCGGCTCCACGCCGTGCAGGATGAAGGGTTTGCCCAGCATGTCGTCCAGACTGTAGCCGCTGATCTCGCTGTACGCGGGATTCATGCTGACAACCCGCTGCTGCGGGTCCATCACGACGATCGCGACACTTGCATGCTCGATGACCTGCATCGACAGGTACAGGGCCCGCTCGGCCAGTTTGCGCGAGGAAATATCGCGGATCACGGCATAAAACAGATAGGTGTGGTCGAGCGTGACGGACGTAAGCAGCACTTCGCCCCAGAACAGCTGGCCCGCGCACGTCTGATAGCGCCAGTCGTAGCGGCAGTTGCCATCGGCGTGGGCCTGCGCCGCCAGCTGCGTGCCGCGCAGCGAAGACAATGTTCCATCAGGCTGGCGCAAGGGAGAAAAGTCGCTGAGACGGCGCCCCAGCAGGCGTTGCCGGTCTTCGCATTGAAACAGGGCAATGGCGGCCGGATTCGCCTCGGCGATATGCTCGTCGCGCAGCAGCAGGATGGCATCGGCGGATTTCTCGTACAGCTGACGGAAATTGTCACCCATCAGCAACAAGGCCCCCTGCGCGGCGCCATCCTGGCCGCTGGCCGTGATGTCGACATCGATGCAGACCACTTGCCGCACGCGCCCGGACTGCATGACAGGGAACACGGTGGAACAGATGCAGCGCGGCGCGGCCCCATCGGCGCCGAGCTTCCACAGACGCGTGCTGCGCGCCTTGCCGCTGTCCCACACGGCCGCCAGTTCACCGGCAACCTCATCGGCCACGGTGGCGGCGTCCGGCAGCGAAGCGGCCACCCTGGCCCACGGCTGGCCCAGCGCCAGCTCCGCCGTCACGCCATACATGCGCGCCGCCCCCAAGCTCCAGTAGCGCACGATGCCATCGCGGTCGATGCCGCGCACGGCCAGGCCCGGCGCCTGTTCGACGGCGGCAACGATGATGGACAGCAAATCGAGCGCCTTGCCGGCCGGCCCCGCCTGCGGTTCGGCAGCGGCCAGCAAACGGCCCGGCGACGGGGCGGCTCCGGCAATCCGATCAGACATCCAGCCCCCCGTGGCGCGGCCGCGCGGCAACCGGCGGGCGAATGGCCTGTCCGGTGGCGCAACCATCCAGACCATTCTTGCGCGCTGGCGAATCGGCTTCTTGAGGATGCGCAAGCATCGTGACGCGCACCGCAGGCATGCTGGCGGTGGTTCCGGTCGCCGTTTTTTGCATTCCAGCCCCGATTTTGTGCAATCTGTCGCACGGCGCTGGCGGCCCGACTTGAATCTTCCTAAAGTGGCAACATGCGCATCGCCGTGAACGGCCGCAGCGGCAGGCGTGCTGCCTGCGGCCGCCACGGCGATGCGCTACCCGAATTCCCCCCGGCCAGCGACAGGCCGGGGCCGCACCGAGACCTGGCGCCGAACCCCTGCGCCGCTCCTGACGAAAAAACCTATGAAAAACGAGACCCTGCCCCCCGCCTCCCCCCTTGCCGCCACGCGCCGCCGGCGCTGGCGCACCCCCGTGCTGATCCTGGTCGTGCTGGGCCTGGCCGGCGGCGGCTGGACGGTGATGCAATCGAAGCAGCAAGCCGCCAAGGCTGCCGAGCTGCAAGCGAGCAAGAAAAAGGAGCAGGCCAAGACGCCCGTGCATGAACTGGCGCAGGGCGACGTGGCCGCCATCGATGCGCGCGCGCTGGCAATCAGCCTGCCCCTGTCCGGCTCGCTGGCGCCCGTGACCCAGGCCACCATCAAGGCCAAGGTCTCCGGCGTGATCCAGGAAACGACCTTGCAGGAAGGCCAGCAAGTGGCAAATGGGCAAATCCTCGTGCGCCTGGACGCGGCCGACCAGCGCGCGCGCCTGACGCAGCAGCAAGCCATGCTCGACGAAGCGCAGGCGCGCCTGTCGATGGCCAGCAAGAATGAAACCAATAGCCAGGCGCTGCTCAAACAGAAATACATTTCGCAGACGGCTTACGACACGACGCAAAACTCGGTCGACCTGGCGCGCGCCAGCGTCAAGTCCGCCGCCGCCATGGTCGATATCGCCCGCATCGCGCTGGCCGACACGGTGATCCGCGCGCCGATGGCCGGCATCGTCAGCAAGCGCCACCTGCAGGCCGGTGAAAAAGTCTCGCCCGACATGCCCGTCTACACCATCGTCAACCTGGCCCAGTTGACCCTGGAAGCGCCCGTGCCCAGCGCGGACATTCCCCGCATCAAGCTGGGCCAGGACGTGCACTTCAAGGTCGACGGCTTCGGCGCGCGCGACTTCGCCGGCAAGGTCACGCGCATCAATCCCACCACCGAGAGCGGCTCGCGCGCCATGCTGGTCTACATCGCCGTCGACAATGGCGATGGCGCGCTGCGCGGCGGCATGTTCGCCAAGGGCAGCATCGTCACCGAACGCTCTCCGGTGGCGCCGCTGGTTCCGTTGACGGCCTTGCGCAATGAAAAGCAGGGTACCGTCGTGTATGCGCTGGTGAACAACAAGGTCGTCGCGCAAGCCGTCACCTTGGGACTGCGCAACGAGGATGAAGGCTATGCGGAAGTCAAATCGGGCCTGGTGCCGGGCGCGAAAGTCATCATCGCCAAACTCGATGGCGTGAAACCTGGCCACGGCGTGACCTTCGCCGCACCGGCCAGTGCGCCCGCCGCGCCGGCAGCCGTGCTGGCACGGAAGGATTAAGCCATGTGGATGACCAAAGTCAGTATTCAAAATCCCGTCTTCGCCACCATGGTCATGGTGGCGCTGGTGGTGCTGGGCATCTTCTCCTACCGGGGCCTGGGCGTGGAAAGCATGCCCAGCGTGCAGTTCCCGTTCGCCGCCATTGAAGTGAACTACCCGGGCGCCTCGCCCGAAGCCGTGGAAAACGACATCACGCGCCCCATCGAGGACGCCGTCAACACCGTCAGCGGCATCAAGACCATCCGCGCCAACTCGTGGGAAGGGCGCGCCGGCGTCTACCTGGAATTCGAGCTGTCGACGAACATGGACAAGGCCATGCAGGACCTGCGCGACAAGGTGGCCCTGGTGCGCCCGCGCTTCCCGAAAGAAGCCAAGGACCCGTTCATCGCGCGCGCCGAAGGCGACAACGAACGCCCCATCGCCACCATCGTGCTGACCTCGTCCGGGCATGACCTGCGTTCGCTGTCGACCATGACGGAGCAGATCATCAGCAAGCGCTTCCAGGGCGTGGCCGGCGTGGGACAAGTCAAGCTGCGCGGCCTGCGCGCGCGCCAGATCCTCATCAGCATGAAGCCGATCGAACTCAATGCCCAGGGCATCGGCGTCGATGAAGTGATTCGCGCCATCCAGGCCACGAATACCAATCTGCCGGCCGGCTCGATCAGCCATGGCGCGGCCGAACAGCTGGTGCGCGTGGAAGGCAAGATCAAGGATGCGCGCGAATTCGGCAAGATCATCGTCGCGCGCCGCGCCATCGGCCCCGTCTACCTGGACCAGGTAGCCACCGTGGTCGACGGCGAGCAGGAAGAACTGTCGATCTCGCGCATGAACGGCCAGCAAGCCGTGACGATGGAAATCACCAAGGTGCAGGACGCCAACGTGGTGGAAGTGGGCACCG
Source organism: Janthinobacterium sp. JF4 (assembly GCF_059617925.1). NCBI lineage: Bacteria > Pseudomonadati > Pseudomonadota > Betaproteobacteria > Burkholderiales > Oxalobacteraceae > Janthinobacterium > Janthinobacterium sp. JF4. The sequence continues at coordinate 241,500 of NZ_JCAQAV010000005.1, forward strand.
GCATCCTGAAAGTGGCGGCGGACCTGCAAAAGACGCTGCCGCCCGATATCACCCTGCGCGTGCTGGACGACGAATCGGAACGCGTGCAAAGCCAGCTCAATAACGTCAAGCGCACCATCATCGAAGGCGCCGTGCTGACCATGGTGATCGTCTTCCTGTTCCTGCACTCGTGGCGCTCGACCATCATCACGGGATTGACCTTGCCGATCTCCGTGCTGGCCAGCTTCATCGCCATGAAAGCCTTCGGCTTTACCCTGAACTTCCTGACCCTGATGGCGCTGTCCTTGTGCATCGGCCTGTTGATCGACGACGCCATCGTCGTGCGCGAAAACATCGTGCGCCACCTGGGCATGGGCAAGAATCACTACAAGGCGGCCAACGACGGCACCAATGAAATCGGCCTGGCCGTGATGGCCACCACGTTCGCCATCGTCGCCGTGTTCGTCCCTGTCGCTTTCATGGACGGCATCATCGGCCGCTTCTTCCTGCAGTTCGGCATCACCGTCGCCGTCGCCGTGCTGGTGTCACTGTTCGTCAGCTTCACGCTCGACCCCATGCTGTCGTCCGTCTGGCGCGACCCCGTCAAGGACCGCTTCAAGTACGCGCCGTGGCTGGGCCGCTTCATGGCATGGATCGAAACCGGCATCGACTGCCTGCACGTCTGGTACGGCAAGGTATTGAAAGTGGCCCTGCGCTGGCGCAAGACCACCCTGGCGACCGCCGTGGCGCTGTTCGCGGGCAGCCTGATGCTCGTGCCGATGATCGGCGGTGAGATGTTCCCCGAGACGGACCAGGGCTGGGTCAACCTGCGCTTCAAGACGCCTGTCGGCTCCAGCCTGGCATACACCGATTCCAAGGTGCGCCAGATCGAAACGGCATTGAAGGAATTCCCCGAGATCGACAGCCTCGTCGCCAATATCGGCACCGAGGAAGGACGCAACGCGGCCGAGGTGAACCTGAAGCTGACGGACATCAAGACGCACAAGCGGCGCTCGCAGCAGGAGCTGGAAAAGCTGATCCGCGAACGCCTGGCGCCGATCGCCGGCATCACCCTGTCGGTCGGCAACCGCCCCATCTTCATCGCCATCCTGGGCACGGATGAAGGCAAGCTCGATGAAGTGGCGCACCGCCTGATGGACAAGATGCGCGCCATCAAAGGCCTGGCCGACATGGAATACAGCCAGGAAGGCGCCAATCCGTCGACCACCGTGAAGATCAACAACGAGCTGGCCAGCGACCTGGGCTTGTCGGTGCAGCAGATCGGCAATGCCCTGCGGCCTTTTGTCGCGGGCGACACGGTCAGCCACTGGCTGGCCAGCGACGGGCAAAACTACGACGTCAACGTGCAGCTGCCCAAGTCGGGCCGGCAAAAGGTGGCCAACCTGGCCGACCTGTCGCTGGCGTCCAGCAAGCTCGATGCGAATGGCAAGCCGATCATGATTCCGCTGCGCCAGGTGGTCGAATTCGTGCCGTCATCGAGCCCGCAGGTACTGAAACGCCAGGCATTGCAGCGCCGCGTGGCCATCTATGCGGGCGTGCAAGGCCGCCCTGCCGGCGACGTCGACGCCGACGTGCAGAAAGCCATCAAGTCCATCGACTTGCCGCCCGGCGTGCGCTTCGACGTGGCCGGCAATGCGCAGCAGATGGCCGAAACCATGGGCGGCGCGATGATGGCGCTGGGGATCGCCGTGATCTTCATCTACCTGGTGCTCGCGTCGCAGTTCGGCAGCTTTTTGCAGCCGATCGCCATCATGGTGTCCTTGCCGCTGTCGCTGATCGGCGTGCTACTGGCACTCCTCATTACGGGCAGCACCCTGAACATCTTTTCCGTGATCGGCTTCATCATGCTGATGGGCCTGGTCACCAAGAATGCGATCTTGCTGGTCGACTTCACCAACCAGCGCCAGCGCGAAGGCCTGGGGCAATTCGAGGCGCTGATGGAAGCGGGGCAAGTGCGGCTGCGTCCCATCCTGATGACGACCCTGGCGATGGTCTTCGGCATGCTGCCGATGGCCATCGGCATGGGTGACGGCGGCGAATCGCAGGCGCCGATGGGCCGCGCCGTGATCGGCGGCGTCATCACCTCGACCTTGCTGACACTGGTGGTGGTGCCCGTCGCCTACACCTACCTCGATAGCCTGGGCAAGCGCGCCGCGCGCTTCTTTGGCGGCGGCGCCCATGCCCACGCGGATGCCGACGCCGCCAGCGCCACGCACTAAGCTTTTGACTGGTCGCCTTCACCGTCCCCGCATTGGCGGGGACGACGCGGCGGCTGCCTGAAGAGAGCTTCAGTTGACCAAAGCAGCCCCACTGGCTAGACTGTCCCCGTTATCAATGATATGGAGTGACTCGTGGGTGCTTGTTCCAGTGACAGCAGTCGATTGACCATCGGCGATCGGCCTTAGGCAAGACGCGCGCATTCCGCCCGCCCTGCCTTTGGCAAGGCGTGGCTTTACCAGCGGCGATGTCCATTCGCCGCCACTTCCCCCTCATCGTTCCTCCGTTGTCGTCTGCTGCCCCCCTTGCGGGCGGATTGTCTTCGCCCTTGCACTCGCCTGTTCCTCCCCAGCCGGGAGAAATGATGGTGGTATTTGACTTTGCGCTGCGCGTTGCCGCGGCATTGACCCTGGGCGCCATGATCGGCGCCGAACGCCAGCTGCGCCAGCGCATGGCGGGCCTGCGCACGAACGCGCTGGTATCCGTCGGCGCCTCGCTGTTCGTGATGGTTTCCGTGCTCGAAGGCGATAGCGCCGGCCACATGCGCATCGCCGCGCAGGTGGTGTCGGGCATCGGCTTTCTGGGCGCCGGCGTCATCATGCGCGAAGGCATGACGGTGCGCGGCCTGAACACGGCCGCCACCCTGTGGTGCTCGGCCGCCATCGGCATCCTGTGCGGCCTGGGTTTTGCGCTGGAAGCGGCCATCGGCACGGGCTTCGTGCTCATCGCCAACCTGCTGCTGCGCCACCTGGCGCAGCGCATCAACGCCCACGGCAGCGACGCGGGCATCGAGACGGAAAGCATCTACCGCGTCACGGCCGTGTGCGAGGCGGAGCAGGAAGTCCAGGTGCGCAAGCTGATGCTGCGCTTGATCAGCGGCATGCCGGCCCTGATGCTGCAATCCTTGCACAGCGAGGATGCCGCACACGCCGGGCGCATCGAAGTGCGCGCAGACCTGCTCACGCCATTGTCCAGCCTGGGATTGCTGGAGCAGATCGTCAGCCAGGTCAGCCTGGAGGGCAGCGTTTCGGCCGTGCGCTGGGCGCTGGTGAATAACGCGGAATTTGTCGCAGAACGGGGAGTGTGATGATGAGAAAATTCTTCCATTGGTTTGCCCGGCGCGCTCCTGCCCGGCCCACATTTGCCACCTACCGCCTGACCGTCACCTGCCCTGCGGCGCAAGCGGACCACGTGGCGCGCCTGCTGCTGGCCGAACTGCAAGGCGCGGGCCTGGCGCCGTCGCAGATGCTGCGCAGCTGGGACGCGGCCAGGCAGGTGGTGCAGCTGATCGCCACGGTACTGTGCCAGGCCATGCAGCGCGCCGTGCTGGTGCGTTTCGTCAACCGCGCGGGCGCCTGGCCGCAAGTGCGGCAAGTGCGCTGGGAAGGCGTTGCGCCCTCAGCTTGAGACGGGCAGGCGCAGCAGGAACAGCGCGCCGCCTTGCGGGCGGTTGCGCGCCTCGATACTGCCGCCGTATGCATGCACGATGGCTTGCGACAGAGCCAGGCCCAGGCCGAAGCCGGGCGCCTCGCCCGCGCGCGCCTGGGCGCCCCGGTAAAAACGCTCGAACAGATGCGGCAAGTCTTCCACGCCGATGCCCGGTCCCGCATCGCTCACACCCACCAGCGCATGCTCGCCCTCGCGCGCCACATACATGGTGATGCTGCTGCCGGGCGGCGAAAACTTCACGGCGTTATCGAGCAGATTGGCCAGCACCAGGTCCACCGGGCCGGCCGCCACCCGCGCGTGCACGGCCACACCTTCATCGAAGACGATACGGATGCCGCGCTGCGCTGCCGCCTTTTCCAGGCGCTGCGCGGCAGCCCGCACGAGCGGATTGAGCGCGACCGTTTCCACGGCATTGCGCTCCTGGCCCACGTCCAGGCGCGTGAGCATCAAGAGTTCTTCCACCAGGGTCGTCAGGCGCCGCACTTCATCGAGGCAGGACGCCAGCGCATCGACATACTCGTGCGACTCGCGCGGGCGGCGCAGGGTGATTTCGATTTCCGTGCGCAGGCGCGACAGGGGCGAGCGCAATTCGTGCGAGGCGTCGGCCGTGAAGCGGCGCTGCGCATCGTAGCCGTGTTCCAGGCGGTCCAGCATGGCGTTCAGGGTATCGACCAGGCGGCCGATTTCGTCCTGCGTGCCGGGATGGGGCAGGCGCTGGTGCAGGCTGGCTTCGCCGATCGAATGGGCCTGGTCCACCACGTCGTCGATGGCGCCCAGCACGCGGCGCGTGAGCATTTCGCCAGCCAGCCCCACGGCCGCCAGCAAGGCCAGCGCCATGGCGCCAAACAGCACCGTGGCCGCGGCCAGCACGCGATTGGCGTCATCGAGCGAACCGGCCACCTGCACCGCCAGGCGCGCGCCGGATGCGGGTACGGGGATGGACACCATGCGCAGCGGCTCCTCGCCAAACTTGGGCAGGGTCTCGAATACGGTGTCGCCGGCCGCCAGGCGCGCCAGCAGGGAAGCAGGCGCCGGCAGCTGCGCCGCCTCCAGGTTGCGGCTGCGCGCCAGCACGCGGCCTTCGCCATCGATGATCTGCACCAGGCGGTCCAGGCGCGTCAACGACGGCGGCGCCAGGCCCGACGCCACCTCGTGTACCTGCACGGGCTGGCGCGGCGCGGCCGGCAACATCGCCATTTCCGTTTCGGCCAGCGCCAGCAGGGCCGCATCGAGCTGGCCATGCACGGCGCGCGACAGGCCCCAGTAGCCGGCCAGCGCCGTGCAGGCGACGATGGCGAGGATGACGGCCAGGTGCACCAGCAGCAGTCGCTTGCGAAAGCTAGCCACCGTTGTTTTCCGCCAGGCGGAAACCGCGTCCGCGCACCGTGTGGATCAATGGCGGCAAGCCCGGCGCATCCACTTTTCCCCGCAGGTTGCGCACGTGGACGTCGATCAGGTTGTCGATGCCGATCAAATCTGCCTGCCAGATCTGCTCGGCCAGGCGCGCGCGGCTGACCACCTCGCCCGCCTGGCGCAGCAGAATCAGCAGGATCGCATATTCCTTGGGTGTCAGCACCAGCGGCGCGCCGGCGCGCGTCGCCTGGTGGCTGACGGGATCGAGCGTCAAATCGGCCAGCGCCAGCACCAGCGGACGGCTGATGTCGGAGCGGCGCAGCAGAGCGCGGATGCGCGCCAGCAGTTCCTCGAATTCGAACGGTTTGGTCAGGTAATCGTCGGCGCCCGTGTTCAGGCCCGCCACCCGGTCGGCAGTGGCGTCGCGCGCCGTGAGCATCAGCACGGGCGTCTGGATGCCACGCGCGCGCAAGTCGCGGCAAAAGTCGATGCCCTGCTTGCCCGGCAACATCCAGTCCAGCACGATCGCGTCGTAATCGACGGCGTAGCTTTCGTCCTCGCCTTCCTCGGCGCTATGCGCCACGTCGACGACAAAACCTTCTTCCTGCAAGCCACGGGCCAGCAGGCGCGCCGCCTTGTGGTCGTCTTCCACCAGAAGAATTCTCATGCCTGCCTTTCCCGTTTGCACACGTTTTTCCGTGTTCTTCATGCCGGTATTTTACCGCGCTCCACCGCGCGCACGCCGAACCTGAAGAATGATTCAGGCATTCTTGGGCGCTTCTTCAGGACCACATTGCTATGCTTTCCCGGCGCTGTCATATCTCTGCCAGCGCCCCCTCTGACCGCCCGTCTGGGCACGGCATCCACGCATGCCCCATCACCATCAATAACAAGGAAACACGGGATGAACACGACCACCCGCAACGCCCTGGGCGCCAGCTGCGCCCTCGCTCTCGCCTGCTCGGCGCTGGCCGGCTGCGCCAAACCGACGCCAGCGACAACGCCCGCAGCTCAATCGCGCCACCTGGCCGATGGCAGCATCGCCGTCGACAAGATGTCGCCGCTGCGCCAGCGCCTGCAGATCGCCGCCGTGCAGGAACAGGACATCGCCACGCAGACGGAGGCGCCGGGCAGCATCGAAGCCATGCCGGAAAAACTGGTGAAGATCACGCCGCCCCTGGCCGGGCGCATCACGCGATTGCAGCGCGCCCTGGGCGACAGCGTCAAGGCGGGCGATCCGCTGTTCACGCTCGATTCCGCGGAACTGAGCGCCGCCTACGCGGACGACAGCAAGGCGAAGTCCGCCCTGCTGCAGGCGCGCCAGGAACTGGAGCGCCAGAAAACCCTGTTCGAGGCGGAAATCGCCGCGCGCAAGGAGTACGAAGCGGCGCAGGCAGCCTTTGCGCAGGCCGGCAGCGACGCCCGGGCCAGCGCCGACAAGCTGGCGCAGTACGGCGCCGGCGCGCGCGGTTCGCGCCGCGACTATGTGTTGCGTTCGCCGATCGCCGGCACCGTGATCGCCATGGAAGGCGCTCAGGGCGGCTACTGGAACGATATCAACGCGCCCGTCATGACGGTGGCCGACCTGTCCACCGTGTGGCTGTCGGCCAACGTGGCCGAAAGGGACCTGGCGCAGGTGGCAGTGGGACAGACGGCGCGCATCGCCGTCGACGCCTGGCCCGGCAAGGCTTTTGAGGGCAAGGTCGCGTATGTGGGCGCCGTGCTCGATCCCGAGACGCGCACGGTGAAGGTGCGCGTGGCCATCGACAACCGCGCCGGCGCCTTCAAGCCCGGCATGTTCGCCCACGCGGGATTCGCTGGCGCGCCCCGCCGCGCCCTCCTCGTGCCCACGTCCGCCGTGCTGCAAAGCGGACTCTCGACGCGCGTGATGGTGGAACGCGGCGCGCTGGTGTTCACGCCGCGCACGGTGGAGGTGGGCGCCAGCCATGGAGACCAGGTGGAAATCGTCTCGGGCTTGCGCGCGGGCGAACGCATCGTCGTCAAGGAAGGAGTGCTGCTCAATGATTGACCGTTTCATCGCCACCTGCTGCCAGCGGCGCGGCATCGTCTGGCTGGTACTGCTGTTCGTCGCCGCCTACGGCGTGTATTGCTGGAAGCAGCTGCCCATCGAAGCCTACCCCGACATCGCCGACGTCACCTCGCAGATCGTCACGCAGGTGCCGGGCCTGGGCGCCGAGGAAATCGAGCAGCAGATCACCATTCCGCTCGAACGCGCCCTGCTCGGCACGCCGGGCATGCACGTGCTGCGCACGCGCAGCCTGTTCGCGCTGTCGCTGATCACGGTCGTGTTCGAGGATGGCAGCGACGGCTACTTCACGCGCGAGCGGCTGCAGGAGCGCCTGGCCAGCGTGAACCTGCCGTACGACGCCAAGCCGGGGCTCGATCCCTACACCTCGCCGACGGGCGAGATCTACCGCTATACGCTGGAATCGCCAACACGCTCCCTGCGCGAACTGTCCGAGCTGCAGTTCTGGACCGTGATCCCGCGCCTGCAGCAAGTGCGCGGCGTGGCCGACGTCAGCAATTTCGGCGGCCTCACCACGCAATTCATGCTGGAACTCGACCCCGCAAAACTCGACAGCTACGGCTTCTCGCTGGCGCAGGTCAAGGACGCCATCAACGCCAACAACATCAGCGGCGGCGGCAGCGTCATCGACCGCGGCCAGCAATCATACGTGGTGCGCGGCGTGGGCTTGCTGCATTCGCTGGACGACATGGGCAACGTCGTCGTCAGCAGCAAGGATGGCGTGCCCGTGCTGGTGAAGGACCTGGGCAAGCTCGCTTACGGCAACGTGGAGCGGCGCGGCATCCTCGGCAAGGATGACAACCCCGACACCATCGAAGGCATCACCCTGCTGCTGAAGGATTTCAATCCGTCCGAGGCGCTGGCCGGCATCCATGCGGCAGTGGACGACTTGAACGCCAATGTGCTGCCGAAGGACGTCAAGGTCGTGCCCTACCTGGACCGCAGCTCGCTGATCGACGCCACCCTGCACACGGTCAGCTATACCTTGGGCGAAGGCATGCTGCTGGTCGCCCTGGTGCTGCTGCTGTTTTTGGGCAGCCCGCGCGCGGCCGCCATCGTCGCGCTGACGATTCCACTGGCCCTGCTGATCGCCTTCATCTTCATGCACCATTTCAGAATTCCCGCCAACCTGCTGTCCCTGGGGGCGATCGACTTCGGCATCCTCGTCGACGGTTCCGTGGTGGTGCTGGAAAACATGCTGCGCCGCCGCGAGCGCGAACAGGAGCGGCCCCTGACGCTGCAAGACGCCATCGAGGCGACCCTGCAGGTGGCGCGCCCCATCCTGTTCGGCATGGCCGTCATCATCGCCGCCTATCTGCCCCTGTTCGCCTTCCAGCGCATCGAATACAAGCTGTTCTCGCCGATGGCGTATGCGGTGAGCGCGGCGCTCGTGGGCGCGCTGGTGGTGGCGCTGGTGCTGATCCCCGGCCTGGCCTGGCTGTCCTTGCGCAAGCCGCGCCGCACTTTTCACAACCGCGCGCTGGACAAGCTGGCGCGCGCGTATGGGCGCTTCCTCGAACGCATGGTGGGCAGGAAGCGCTGGGTGGCGCTGGTGTGCGCAGGATCGCTCGCAGCGCTTGCCATCCTGGGCGGGGGCATCGGGCGCGACTTCCTGCCCTACCTCGATGAAGGTTCGCTGTGGCTGCAGGTGCAGATGCCGCCCGGGATCACCCTGGACAAGGCGTCCGGGATGGCCAGTGAACTGCGGCGCGCCGCGCTGGAGTTCCCGGAAGTATCGGCCATCGTCACGCAGACGGGGCGCAACGACGACGGCACCGATTACTGGACGCCGTCGCACATCGAGGCGAGCGTAGGCCTGCATCCTTACAAGAGCTGGAAGTCGGGCATGAGCAAGCAGCAGCTGATCGCGAAAATGAATGAGCGCTTCGCCCGCATGCCCGGTGTCACGGTGGCCTTCATGCAGCCGATGATCGATGGCGTGCAGGATAAATTGTCGGGCGCGCACAGCGACCTGACGGTGAAAATCTTCGGCGACGACCTCGATGAAGTGCGCGCCATCGCCGGCAAGGTGGTGCACGTATTGAAAGGTGTCCCCGGCGCCTCCGACGTGGCCGTGGACGTCGAGCCGCCGCTGCCCAACCTGAAGGTGGAACTGGACCGCGCGAAGGCGGCCCGCTACGGCATCAACGCGGCCGACGTGGCCGACCTGATTGCCACCGGCATCGGCGGCGCGCCCATCGGCCAGGTGTATGTCGGCGAGAAAAGCTACGACATCGCCGTGCGCTTCCCGCCGGCCGCGCGTTCCAGCCCGGACGCCGTCGCCAACCTGAAGCTGACGGCCGCCAACGGCGCCAGGATTCCGCTGGCGCAGGTGGCGGCAATCAGCACCACCTCGGGCGAAAGCGTCATCGTGCGCGAAATGGGACGGCGCCACATCATCGTGCGCCTGAATGCCCGCGGGCGCGACCTGGCTGGCTTCCTGGCCGAGGCGCGCCCGCTGGTGGCGCAAGCCGTGGCAGGCGAGCACCAGCGCATCAGCGTCGAATGGGGCGGCCAGTTCGAAAACCTGCAGCGCGCGCAAAGCCGATTGGCCCTGATCCTGCCGATGACCCTGGGCGCCATGTTCCTGCTGCTGTTTGGCCAGTTCCGCAACCTGCGACAGCCCGCGCTGGTCTTGCTGGCCGTGCCGCTGGCCATGCTGGGCGGCCTGGCCGCGCTGCACCTGCGCGGCATGACCTTGAACGTGTCGAGCGCCGTCGGCTTCATCGCCCTGTTCGGCGTGGCGGTCCTGAATGCCGTCCTGATGCTGGCGCAGATCAACCGCTTGCGCGCCGACGAAGGCCGCAGTTTGCGCGAGGCCGTGCTGGAAGGCGCGCGCGACCGCATGCGCCCCGTGCTGATGACGGCCAGCGTAGCCGCCCTGGGTTTGACGCCGGCCATGCTGGCAACGGGCCTGGGCAGCGACGTGCAGCGCCCGCTGGCCACCGTCGTGGTGGGCGGCCTGGTGACGGCGACGGCGCTGACCCTGCTGCTGTTGCCGGCCCTGTATTACCTGATCGAGGCGCACGTACACAGGCGCCAGACCGACAAAGGAGTAAACCATGACACGTTGTAATCTGCTGCTGGCGGCCTGGCTGCTGGCCCCCTGCGCCTTCGCCGCGCCCTTGAGCTTTGAAAGCTATTTGTCCGCCGTGGAAAGCCACAGCCTGGAACTGCAGGCGCAGCAGGAAGGCATCACGTCGGCCAGGGCGGGCATCGGCATCGCCGGCCTGCGCCCCGATCCCGAATTCACGCTGGGCGCCACGCGCGAGACGGTGCGCAGCGTCGGGCACCGCCCCATCACGTGGAACCCGGCCATCAGCATGGCCATCGAGACGGGCGGCAAGCGCACCGCGCGCGTCAAGGCCGCACAGAGCAATGTCGCGCTGGCCGAGGAAACGGTGGCCGGTTTCAGGAGCGCACTCTATGGCACGGCCGCGGCGGCGTTCACGGAAGCGTGCCGCACGCGCGACGTGGCCGCGCGCAAGGAGCAGACCATGGCGGCCCTGTCGCAAGTGGTGGAGGCGAATGCCGTGCGGCGCAAGGCGGGCGACGTGGGCGGCATCGAGCTGCTGCAGTCGCGCGTGGAACGCGACCAGTTCCAGGCCGACCTGGCGCAGGCGCGCAGCGAGGCGGACAGCGCCATGCTAGCCCTGTCGCCGCCGCTGGGACGTCAGTTCGACGCGCTGTTTCCCGATGCGCAGCTGGCCTGCGACTTCGCCGCGGACGAGAACCAGGATGCCAGCGTGCTGGTGCCGCAAGCGCTCGGCGCCCGCAGCGACGTGCGCATCGCCCGCGCCACCTTGGACAATCTGCGCGACGGCGCGGCGCTGGTGCGCGCCAACCGCGCCGTCGATCCGACCGTGACGCTGGGCCTGGCCGCCGTGCGCGGCTACCAGGACGGCTTTGACGCCAGCGGCAATCCCGTCGACGGGTCGCCCCGTTCGCGCGCATTGAGCCTGTCGCTGGCCATCCCCATCCCCCTGTCGCGGCGCGACAAGGGCGACGTGGTGCAGGCCGAGGCCGGCGTCACGCAAGCGATGCTGGCCCTGCGCCAGGCGGAACTGACGGCGGAAACGCAAGTGCGCACGGCGCAGCGGCAGCTGCGTGCGGCGCAGGACAGGCTGGCGCGCTACCGCGACGGCGTGCTGGCCGATGCGCAAAAGGTGGTCGATGGCATGCGCCTGTCTTACGTCAAAGGCAATGCGTCTCTGCTGGAATGGCTGGCGGCGCAGCGTTCGGCCGATGAGGCGTACCAGGGCTTTGTGCAGGCGCGCGCCGATGCGGCCATCGCCAGGACGCAGCTGCAACTGGCGCTTGGCCAGCGGCCGCGCTTGTAGCGGAAGGGAAGAGAGAACGGGTAGAACGAGGGGATACCGGCGCGGCGACGCCGCACCGGTCGTCAGGAACGGGGAATTACTGGGGCTGGACGGGTGCGTCGCCTTCGGCGGCCGGATCTGCGTCGACGTCGGCGTCGTCCGCTTCCGGCTCATCGCCCTCGCTGCCATCGGCCGGCTTCGGATTGTTCTTCGCTTCCAGCTTGCGTCTGGCTTTTTCCTCGGCTTTCTTCTTCTTTTCCAGCTCTTTTTGCCGTTTTTCGTATTGGAAATTTGTCTTGGCCATTTACTACCTCTTTAGTTTTTAGATGTTACAGATAAGCACATAAGGCACATTATGACGTAATTGAACCAAACACCAAATGTTTAGCCTCGCGGATGATGCTGCGCATGCAGCAGTTTCAGCCGTTCCCGGGCCACATGCGTGTAAATCTGCGTGGTGGAAATATCGGAGTGCCCCAGTAACAATTGCACAACACGCAAGTCCGCGCCATGGTTCAGCAAATGCGTGGCGAACGCATGGCGCAGGGTGTGCGGCGACAGCGGCGCCGTGATGCCGGCGCTCAGCGCGTGTTTCTTGATGATGACCCAGAACATTTGCCGCGTCATGGCGCCGCCGCGCCGCGTGACGAACAGCGCATCGTCCATCTGGCCGTCGAGAATCACGCCGCGCGCCTCCTTCAGGTAGCGCTCGATCCACAGCCGCGCCTGCTCACCGAACGGCACCAGGCGCGTCTTGCTGCCCTTGCCCGTGATGCGCAGCACGCCATCGTTCAAGCTCAGTTCAACGGATTGCAAGTCCACCAGTTCCGACACGCGCAAGCCGCTCGCATACATGAGTTCCAGCATCGTGCGCTCGCGCAAGCCCAGCGGCGTGCTCACGTCGGGCGCCGCCAGCAAGGCTTCCACCTGCGCTTCGCTCAAGGTGTGTACGAAGCGCACCGGCTGCTTGGCCGAGACCATCTTCAGGCACGGGTCGGCAGCAATATGTTTGTGCCGCAGGGCCAGTTGGTAAAAACGCTTGAGCACGGACAGGCGCCGGTTCGACGACGTGGCCTTGCTCTCGTCGTGGCGGGCGGCAAAATATGCCTCGATGTCGGCCGTGGACACGTCGTACAGGCCCTCGCGCCCGGGCCGCGCCACTTCCAGCCAGCGCGAAAACAGCCGCATGTCGCGCCGGTAGGCGTCCAGCGAGTTTTTCGACAAGCCGTCTTCCAGCCACAGGCTGTCGCAGAACTCGTCGATCAGGGTAGCGTTGTCGGGCGCCAGCAGGCTGTTCATCATCGTGTTGGCCACCCCATGCCCGCCACGCCTTCATGCGCCAGCAGCCAGCGCTTGACCCCCAAGTGGAAACCGCTGGCATCGTCGTGGTGGGCAAAGCCGCCCAGGCCGCCAGCGGCCGTGACCCGGTGACAGGGTATGACCACGGGAAACCAGTTGGCGCCGCAGGCCTGGCCCACGGCCCGCGGGGCCGAGCCGATCAGGCGCGCCACGTCGCCATACGTGCGCACCTGGCCGCGCGCAATGCCACAAATCGCCGTCCAGACCCGTTGCTGGTAGGCGCTGCCCGAGTTAGCCAGCGGCAAGTCGAAGACATGATCGGGATCGCGGAAATAGCGCGCCAGTTGCTGGCAGGCCTGCTCGGAGACGGCATCCTGCGCGTCTTTTTCCGCAAAGTGCGGCGGCAGATAGACCAGTTCGCATAACTGGCCGTCCTGCGCGCGCACGCCCATGGCGCCGAACGGCGCGGCCACGATGGCGCTGAACAGTTCACTGCCCTGTTGTTTTTTCATCTGCTGATCATTATTCAAGTGTGGCATATATGCAACCTGCCGGCGCCGCAAACAGCGCCACGGGAATTATGCACCGACTTTGAGCGTGCCGGCGGACGTTTCCCGCGCACGAAAAAAAAGCGCACCAGTCGGTGCGCTTCAAATATTGCTTCACGTTCCCGGTCATTTGGGTCCGCCGGTGCCGGCTTGTGGCCGCAGACAGCTATGACTCAACAACTTCTGTGAAACGTGTGTCTCCTCAATATATCCCCGGTATCAATACCGTTTTTATAGACCACTCCCCCACTAACTTTATTGCCAATTCTGTCTTTCAGCCTTGCTACCTGGGCGTATAAGCATATACGTGTTTCCCCTTAAGGCTGCCCATCATAGCGCATTTATTCGGCCGGATCGACTTTTTTTGCACCATGACGGGGACAACTGTTTTAGTTGTAAATTAAATTTGGCAACCACAGCGAGATTTGTGGTACGTAGGTAATCAAGCCCAGGAAAGCCAGCATCGTCAGCAGCCACGGCATCACGGCCACGGTCAGCTCCGAGATGCCCATCTTGGTGATGCCGGACGCCACGTACAGGTTCAGGCCCACGGGCGGATGGCACATGCCGACTTCCATATTGACCACGATCAAGATGCCGAAGTGCACAGGATCGATGCCCAGCTTCATGGCGACGGGGAACAGGATGGGCGCCATGATCAGCACGATGGACGACGGTTCCATGACGTTACCTGCCAACAACAGCAGCACGTTGACCACCAGCAGGAAGCTGATCACGCCCAGGCCCTTGCCCGTGATCCATTCGGCCATCGCTTGCGGGATGTTTTCACTGGTCATCAGGAACGAGAACAGCACGGCATTGGTGATGATGTACAACAGCATCGCCGACATGGCGGCCGAATCGAGCAAGACCTTGCCCACTTGCTTGATCTTCAAGTCCTTGTAGACGAAGACGGCGATGATGAAGGCGTACACGGCAGCCATGGCGGCCGCTTCCGTCGGCGTGAAGGCGCCCGAATAGATGCCGCCCATGACGATGACGATCAAGAGCAAGCCCCAGGCGCTCTTCTTGAACGTCAAGAAGCGCTCGCCCCAGCTGGCCTTTTTCATGCGCGGATAATTGTGCTTGCGCGCCAAAAACCATGTGGTCAGGCCCAGCAGCATGGCCAGCATCATGCCGGGAATCACGCCTGCCATGAACAGCTTGCCCACCGAGGTGTTCGTGCTGACGGAATACATCACCATCACGATCGATGGCGGTATCAAAATGCCCAGCGCGCCCGAAGTGGTGATGACGCCAGCGCCGAAACCGCGCGGATAGCCCTGCTTGACCATGGCCGGCAGGATGATGGAACCGATCGCCACCACCGTGGCGGGGCTGGAGCCGGAAACGGCGGCAAACAGCGCGCAGGCCATCACGCCAGCGAGCGCCAGGCCGCCATGCCAGTGGCCGACCATGGAGCTGGCGAAGTTGATCATGCGCCGCGCCACTCCGCCATGCGTGAGGAAGTTACCCGCCAAAATGAAGAACGGGATGGCCATGATCTCGAACTTTTCGATGCCCGTGAAAATCTTCAGGGCTACCGATTCGATAGGCACGCTGGTCATGGTAAACAGGAACGTGAGCACCGTCAGTCCCAGCGAAATGGAAATCGGCATGCCGGTCAGCATCAGCCCCAGCAGCAATACAAAAATGATCAGCGCGTTCATGCCTTGGCTCCTTTTTCTTCAGCCGTCAATTCCTCTTCCAGCCCCTCAACATGCGAATGGTCGTGTTTTGGCAAGGCGCCCGTCTTGATGAAATGCAGCATCACCTGCAGGAAGCGGAAGCACATCAGGTAGGAACCGAGCGGCACGGCCAGGTAGACCAGCCACATCGGCACTTCCATGTCGGCCGAGGTCTGGTCCGTGTGGCCAATCGACCACACGAAGCTGGCGCCCAGGGTCCCGACGATGCCCGTAAACAAGGCACCGGCGCTCAGGCCGAAGATGATGAAGCGGTCGCGCCAGCGCGGGTTCATGCGGTTGATCAAGACGTCGACGCCCACGTGGATGCCCGTGCGCACGCCATACGCGGCGCCGAACTTGGCCATCCAGACGAACATGTAGATGCACAGTTCCTGGGCCCAGCTGGTATTGATTTGAATCAGGAAGTCTTGCACGACCGGTATCGGCAAGCCGGACAGGTAGCGGTGCACGACCGCGACGAAGATAATGACGGTGGCTGCGCCCATCAGGGTCGCGATCAGCCACTCTTCCAGGTGATCCAGAAATTTCATGGTGGACTTTCAAAGAATGCGGGTACGCTGGCACCCGCGCAGGACGCGCCGGTGCCGTTGCGACAGAAAGACAGGGCTGTCCCTGGCAGCCGCGCCGGGTGGCGCGGCCAGCGCTGCTACTTCGCGCTTTCCTTGTTGATGGCCGAGATCAGATCCTTGCCGATGCGCGCTTCCATGGTCTTTTGCACGGGCGCCAGCGCGCGGCGCCACTCGGCCTGTTCCTGCACCGTCAGGGTATAGATCTGCGTCTTGCCCGCTTTCTTGATGGCGTCGAGGGCCTGGTCGTTGTCGCGCTGGGCGATGGCTTTTTCAAACGTGGTCGCCTCGCGCATGGCTTTTTCCAGCTGGCCGCGTATATCGGGCGGCAAGCCATCCCAGAATTTCTTGTTGACGATGACGGCATAGCCCAGGTAGCCGTGGTTCGACACGGTCACGTGCTTTTGCACTTCATGCATCTTTTGCGTGTACATGTTCGATGGCGGATTTTCCGTGCCGTCGACCACGCCCGTCTGCAGCGCCTGATACACTTCCGAGAAGGCCAGCACTTGCGGATTGGCGCCCAGCGCGCGCATCTGCGCGTCGAGTACCTTGGACGACTGGATGCGCATTTTCAGGCCCTTGAAGTCGGCCGGGTTGTGCAGCGGCTTGTTGGCCGACATCACCTTGAAGCCATTGTCCCAGTAGGCCAGGCCCGTGATACCCTTGGGTTCCAGTTTTTTCAGCAGGCTCTTGCCGATTTCGCCTTCGGTGACGTTGTACAGCGCCGTCTTGGTGGGAAAGATGTAGGGCAGGTCGAAGGCTTCGAATTCCTTCACGCCCAGCGGGCCGAACTTGGCCAGCGAGGGCGCCAGCATCTGCACGGCGCCCAGCTGCAGCGCTTCGAGTTCTTCCTTGTCCTTGTACAGCTGGCTGTTCGGGTACAGTTCGACCTTGACCTTGCCATTCGTGGCTTTCTCGGCCAGCTGCTTGAAGCGTTCGGCGGCCTGGCCTTTCGGCGTGTCGGTGGCCACGACGTGGCTGAACTTGATGACGATGGGGGCTTGCGCGTAAGCGTGAACGCCGGCGGTGGCGCCAATGGCCGCGCACAGCGCGACGAACATGGTTTTCATCTGCATTTTTGTCTCCTGGATGGTTTTTGAAAAAAACTTTATTATTTGTCTACTTGGATACTGTGCCAAAGAAACTGCTTCGGCTATTGTGGTTAACCACAATAGCCGGCCGCCGATAAGCCGCTACCCTGCCAGCCATGCCGACTCCCCCCACCCTTGCACGCCGCTTCAAGCTATCGAGCCCGATGCGCTGGCTGCTGCCCGTCATCCTGCTGCTGCTGTTCCTGTCCATCCTGTTCTGGCTGCCCTGGCAGGCGCGCCAGATGGAAAGCAACGAGCGCCAGGAGCAATTGATCGCCGACACCCTGTGGGTGGAGCAAACCATCCGCTTCCAGCTGGCGCGCAACGAGGAAAGCCTGTTCAACCTGGGCGCGGACATCGCCAGCGCCTCGCTGGGCGCGGAAAAAGTGCACGAACGGCTGCAGCAAATGCTGCGCAACGGCCGCGAATTGCAGCGCGTGCTGTGGCTCGACACCAGCGGCAAGGTCCTGGCCACCAGCGACAACAGCCTGCCGCACGCTCTGTCGTTTTCCCCGGCCTCGCTGACGGCGGCCGACAATGCGCGCCGCCTGCACCGGGGCCAGTACGCCCAACCTTCGCAGCAGACGGGCTTTCCCGACGCGCCGCCGGGCGCCATGCTGATGGATTACCACCAGCCCCTGTTCGATGGCCAGCGCTACGTGGGCAGCCTGGTGGCCACCTACCAGATCAGCAGCCTGCTCGATGAAATGGTGCCGTGGTGGTTCGCCCAGGACAACCAGATTTCGCTGATCGACCGCGACGACAAGGTGCTGGCGCGGCGCGCCGCCGCCGGCCCCGGCCACGGCGTGTACACGCACAAGCGCGCGCTCGACGTGCCCGGCGCCACCATCACCCTGTTTACCGACAGCGTGAAAAGCCAGCCCAAGCTGCTGCCCAATCTGCTGGTCGGCTCCGTCATCGCCCTGTCGCTGGGATTGCTGTGGAGCTTGCTGGCCCTGTGGCGGCATATTTCGCGCCGCCTGGTGGCCGAGGGCGCGCTGCGCCAGCAGATGCTGTTTCGCACGGCGATGGAAAACTCGCTGGTGACGGGCATGCGCGCGCGTGACCTGGAGGGGCGCGTCACCTATGTGAATCCCGCGTTTTGCCAGATCGTCGGCTATCCGCCCGAGGAAATCCTGGGGCGTTTGCCACCCATGCCCTACTGGGTGCCCGAGGCGCTGGAAGAATACCAGCAGCGCTTCGTCAAGGCGCTGGCCGGCAATCCCACGCCGCAGTTCGAAACCTATTTCCAGCGCCCCGACGGCACCCGCGTGGCGGTGCTGATCTTCGAAGCGCCGCTGGTGGACAAGAACGGCCGGCAAACGGGCTGGATGGGTTCCGTGCTCGATATCTCGGACCGCAAGCGCGTCGAGGAACTGAATCGCCAGCAGCAGGAAAAACTGCAAACGAGTTCGCGCCTGGCCACCATGGGCGAGCTGGCGTCGATGCTGGCGCATGAGCTGAACCAGCCGCTGGCGGCCATTTCCAGCTACACCACGGGCGCGCTGAACCTGATCCGCCGCGCCATCGAGCATGACGCCCCCGTCGATCCGGGCACCCTGAAGCCGGCGCTGGAGCAGGCCAGCGCGCAGGCGCAGCGCGCCGGCCAGATCATCCGCAGCGTGCACGATTTCGTGCGCAAGAGCGAACCGCAACGCCAGGACATCGCCATCCGCACCCTGATCGACGGCATACGCGCGCTGATCGACCTGCAGGCGCGCAAATACTATGTCACCATCCAGGAAGAGCTGCCGCCAGACCTGCCGCTGCTGCGCGCCGATCCCGTGATGATCGAGCAGGTGCTGCTGAACCTGACGCGCAACGCCATCGAGTCCATGCAGGACGCGGCGCCGGGACGGCGTATCATGCGCCTGCGGGCCAGTCACGACGCGCAGCAAGGCATGGTGACGGTGGACGTGATCGACCATGGCCATGGCATCCCGCAGGACGTGGCCGAGCGGCTGTTTTCGCCGTTTTTCTCGACCAAGTCCGAAGGCATGGGCATGGGCCTGAACATCTGCCGCACCGCCATCGAATTTCACGGCGGCGCGCTGACCTTCGGCGCCAACCCCGCAGGCGGTACGATCTTTACATTCAGCGTGCCGGCCGCGCCGCGCGCGCCACACTCGCATTAACCAATAACGCATAACGACGAGCCGGAGACACCATGCTACACATCATTGACGACGAAGAGGTCGTGCGCGACTCCCTGTCCTGGCTGGCCGCCTCGCGCAGCATCGAGGCGCGCAGCTACGCCAGCGCCCAGCAATTCCTCGATAGCCTGGACGGCAGCTTCGACGCCGCCGGCGACTGCGTGCTGCTCGATGTGCGCATGCCCGACATGAACGGCATCGCCCTGTTCGACCAGCTGGTCAAGCGCGACCTGACGGCGCGCCTGCCCGTGATCTTCCTCACCGGCCACGGCGACGTGCCGATGGCCGTCGACAGCCTGAAACGGGGCGCCTTCGATTTCTTTGAAAAGCCGTTCAACGACAACGACCTGATGGACCGCGTGCAGCAGGGCCTGGCCAACTCGCGCCAGGCGGGCGAACTGGCCGCCGTGCACGCGCGCCTGGCCACCCTGTCGACGCGCGAACGCGAAGTGCTGGAGCTGATTTTGGCGGGCAAGATGAACAAGGTGGTAGCCGACAAGCTGGGTATCAGCATGCGCACCGTGGAAGTCCACCGCGCGCATATCTTCGACAAGATGCAGGTCAAGACGGCGGTGGAGCTGGCGGGGTTGTTGAAGTAATGCAGCAATGTTGGATTACGCGGCGCTGGCGCGCCGCTAATCCAACCTACATTGCAATGTAGGTCGGGGTAGGTCGGGGTAGGTCGAGTTAGCGCAACGCGCGTAACCCGACACCACCACCACCGCCATCACTCATCATGGTGCTCGTGGTGCTCCGCCGCCCCATGCTTCCAGTAACTGGCCACGTGCAAATGCTGCTTCGGCACACCTGCGTCAATAAAATGCCCGCGCAAGCCCTGCACCTGCGCATGCTCGCACGCCACCCAGACATAGCCGTCGCCCTCTGACGGCAGCGCGATCTGGCGCAAGGCGTCGAGCAGCAGCGGCCCCTTGCGGCCATGGCGCGCCACCCAGCGCACGTCCAGCTGCGCGGCGGACTCCAAGGCGATCTGTTCGCCGTCTTCGACGATCTCGATCACGGCCATCGCCCGCGCCGTGGCCGGCAACTGCTCCAGGCGGCGGGCAATCGCCGGCAAGGCCGTCTGGTCGCCCACCAGCACATACCAGTCGAAGTCGAGCGGCACCAGCATCGAGCCGCGCGGACCACCCACGCCCACGGTCTGGCCAGGCGCGGCTTGCGCCGCCCAGCTGGCCGCAGGACCGTCGCCATGCAGCACGAAGTCGATGTCCAGCTCGCGGCGCGCAGGGTCGTAGCGGCGCGGCGTGTAATTGCGGGCGATGGGACGCGCGCCTTCGGCGTACTGGATGGGATTCGGGCCATTGCCCAGTACGGGGAACACGGGCTTGTCCTCGCCGGGAGCGGGGAAGAACAGTTTCACGTGGTCATCGTGCGCCGGCGAGACAAAGCCTTCCAGGTCGTCGCCCGCCAGGGTGATGCGGCGCATGTGCGGCGTCAGCTGCTCGGTGCGCACGACGGTAAGCACGCGCAGTGTCAAGTCATGCCGCACGCGCTCGATGGCATGCGGGCGTGGTGTTGCAGGTGATGCAGTAGTCATTGCTTATCCTTGTAAAGTGGGCTCAGTGGCCGTCGACGATGGCGTTCGCCGCCTGTTCCAGCACGGCGGAGACGCGCTCGGCTTCCGCGTCGCTCCAGTTGGTCTTGTTCAGCAACAGCGCATGTTTCAGGGTATGCATGGCCTGGCGCACGCGCTCGGGCAAGGCGTTTTTCGCCTGGACGCGGGCAAACATGTCGAGGCGGGCCAGGATGCCGTCCACCTGGGCGCGGTTCTCGTCGAGATATGCGCGGCCCAGGTCCGTGATCGTGTAGAGCTTCTTGCCGCTGGCGCTTTCGGAGGACGTCACGTGGTCCTGCTCTTCCAGCAGGGTCAATGTCGGATACACGGCGCCCGGGCTGGGGGCGTAGGCGCCGCCGCAACGCTCTTCGATGGCCTTGATGATTTCATAGCCGTGGCGGGGGCTGATCTCGATCAGCGCCAGCACGATCAGCGGCAAGTCGCCGCGGCCGAAGACGCGTTCGGCCCGTTCGCCGCGCCCGCCGCGCCCGCCAGGACCGCCGCTCATGCCGTCGCCGCGCTCGTCGAAGCCGCGCGGGCCGCGGCCATGCAGGTAGTAGTCACTGCGGTGCTCATGGCGGTGGTCGTGACGATGCTCGCCATGATGGCGATGCTGGCCGCAATGGCCGTGATGATGGTGATGGCCATGCTGGCCGTGTTCTGCGTGGTGTGAGTTTCTCATGTTTTCTCTCTAAAGATATATCGTTAGTAGGTATCGTCATTTTATAACGATATATCGATAAGTCAAGGAGAGTTTGTCATGCTCGTTTTTTCATCATCAGCCAGCCCACCAGGCCCGACAACACCATCGCTGAAAAAAGTAGATGAAATTGCGCAGGTGCTGCGCCTCGAACAGCTCTAGGCGATGCCGTGCAGGGCCAGCGCCCATTCGACATGTTCGCGCACGATGGCCGACGGGTGCTCGCGGCGCGACAGCAGGGCCGCGACGATGTCGGCCTGGCCACGGGCCTTGGCGGCCGCATTGCCCATGCCGACGGCCAGGTTGCGCAGCCAGCGTTCGTGGCCGATGCGGCGGATCGCGCTGCCTTCCATGCGGCGGTTGAATTCCTCTTCCGTCCAGGCGAACAGTTCCACCATGCCGGCGCTGCCCAGGCTGTGGCGCTCGTCGAAGTCCGGCACCACGGCGCGCTGGGCGAACTTGTTCCACGGGCAGACGGTCTGGCAATCGTCGCAGCCGTACACCTTGTTGCCGATCAGGGGGCGCATCTCGACGGGAATGGCGCCCTTCAATTCGATCGTCAGGTAGGAGATGCAGCGGCGCGCATCGAGCTGGTACGGGCCCAGGATGGCTTGCGTGGGGCACACCGTGATGCACGCCGAGCACTGGCCGCAGCGCGGGGTCTCCGGCGGGTCGACGGGCAGCGGCACGTCGATGAGTATCTCGCCCAGGAAAAAGAAGGAGCCTCCCTGGCGGTTGATCAGCAAGGTGTGCTTGCCGCGCCAGCCCAAGCCGCCCTTTTGCGCCAGCTCGACTTCCATCACGGGCGCCGAATCGCTGAACACGCGGTAGCCGAAGTCGCCGATCTCGCCCTTGATGCGCTCAGCCAGCTGCTGCAGGCGCGAACGCATCACCTTGTGATAGTCGCGGCCCCGCGCATACACGGAGATTACGGCTGCTGCGGGATCGGCGTCGCGCGCCGCCTCGTGCGTGCGCCAGTCGGGCCCCAGCGCCGGCGGTAAATAATTCATGCGTGCGCTGATGGCGCGCACCGTGCCCGGCACCAGTTCGGCAGGGCGCGCGCGCTTCATGCCGTGGCTGGCCATGTAATCCATTTCGCCGTGGTACCCTGCAGCTAGCCAGGCTTGCAGGGGCGCTTCCATGTGCGACAGGTCGACGTCGGCGATGCGCACCTCGGCAAAACCCAGCTCGCGCCCCCATTCTTTGATGGTGCGCGCCAGGACGGCGAGATCGGTGACGGTGGCGGACATAGGGGACTTTACGGAAAACGGCAGGCGCGCGGGCGGTTACAATGACAGCAGCCTCCATTTTATGCGATACCGAAGATAATGACCGAACACTTCAAAGCCCACCTCCACGACGAAGCCGGCACCGCCGCGCTGGGCGCCGCGCTGGCGCGCGCGCTGGCGCCGGGCCTGGCGATCTACCTGCACGGCGACCTGGGCGCCGGCAAGACGGCCCTCACGCGCGCCTTGCTGCACGCGGCCGGCCATGCGGGCCACGTGAAAAGCCCCACCTACACCTTGTCCGAACCGTACACGGTGCAACTCGACGGCAAGCGTGTCAACGTCATCCACTTCGACCTGTACCGCATGGGCAGCGCCGAGGAATTCCTCGACGCCGGCTTTCGCGAAGACTTCGACGGCCGCAATATCTGCATCGTCGAATGGCCGGAGAAAGCCGAGCCGGTGCTGCCGCCGGCCGACCTGAATATTTATTTGAACGTTGCGGGTACAGGACGTGATGTAGAATTGCAAGCGTCTTCTGAATTGGGTCTGTCATGCCTTCACCGTCTCAAATTCGCCCCGAACCTTTGATCTCCTCGCCCATCACCCGGCGCACGGTCCTCAAGGCCGGCGGCACCCTGCTGTTGTCCGTGTTCGCGCCCATGTCGGCGATGGCGGCGCAAATTCTCGCCGTGCGCGTCTGGCCGGCCGAGGACTACACCCGCGTCACCCTGGAAAACGACAGCATCCTCAAGGCGACCCACTTCATCGTCAAGGATCCGGAACGGCTGGTGGTCGACATCGAAGGGCTGGAACTCAATCCCACCTTGAAGGGCCTGGTGGCGAAGATCCAGTCGAACGACCCGTACATCAAGCAGGTGCGCGTGGGCCAGAACCGGCCCAACGTGGTGCGCCTGGTGTTCGACCTGAAAGAGGAAGTCACGCCGCAGCTGTTTACCCTGCCGCCGGCCGGCTCCTACAACCACCGCCTGATCTTCGACCTGTATCCCGTGCGCGAGCCGGACCTGATCGCGCAGATGATCGAAAAGGGCGACTGGTCGAGCGACCCCGCCAAGCCCTTGATGTCCGACACGCATACGCCGCCGCCCGCGCTGCCCCTGCCCGAGAGCGGCAAGCCGCCCGTGGCCGTCGCGCCACCGGTGGCGGCCATCGTGCCGCCCGTGCCCGAACTCCGCCCGGAACAGCGCCCCGCAGCGCGCCCGCTGCCGGGTCAGAAGGTGGTGCGCATGATTACCATCGCGCTCGACCCCGGCCACGGCGGCGAAGACCCGGGCGCCATGGGCAGCCGGGGCAGCCGCGAAAAAGACGTGGTGCTGGCCATCGCCAAGCGCCTCAAGACCAAGCTGGAACTGCAGCCGAACATGCGCGTCATGCTTACGCGGGACGCCGACTTCTTCGTCCCGCTGGGCATGCGCGTGGAAAAGGCACGCAAGGTGCAGGCCGACCTGTTCGTCTCGATCCATGCCGATGCCTTCATCCAGCCGACGGCGCGCGGCTCGTCCGTCTTCGTGCTGTCCGAAAAGGGCGCCACCTCGACGGCCGCGCGCTGGCTGGCCAACAAGGAAAACCAGGCCGACCTGATCGGCGGCGTGAACGTGAAGAACCACGACAAGCAACTGGCCAGCGTGCTGCTCGACCTGTCGACGACGGCGCAGATCAATGACAGCATGAAGCTGGGCAAGGCCGTGCTGCGCGAAATCGGCGGCATCAACCGCCTGCACAAGGGCTCCGTCGAGCAGGCCGGCTTCGCCGTGCTCAAAGCGCCCGATATTCCCTCCATCCTGATCGAGACGGCTTTCATCTCGAATCCGGAAGAAGAAGCCAAGCTGACCGACAACGGCTACCAGGACCAGATGGCCGACGCCATCGTCACGGGCATCAAGAATTACTTTGCCAAGAATCCGCCGCTGGCGAAAAGCCGCCTGACCTGACATGAAAGCCTAGCATGAGCGAGAGTATCTTTGGCGAGCTGCCGGCCGTGACCATCCGTGCCGCCGACGGCGCGCAAGCGAGCGTCACCCTGTACGGCGGCCACCTGGTCTCGTGGCGGACCAGCGATGGCCAGGAACGCCTGTTCTGCAGCCGCGCATCCAGCCTCGATGGCAGCCGTGCCATCCGTGGCGGCGTGCCCGTGATCTTTCCCCAGTTCGGCGCGCGCGGCACGGGCATGCGCCACGGCTTTGCGCGCGTGGCGACCTGGCAGCTGGAGTCGAGCGGCAACGCCGATGGCGCTGCGTGGGCGCAATTTTCCCTGACCCAGGCTGACTTGCCGGATGCGATCGCCGCCACCTGGGCCTACGCCTTCACCCTGCGCCTGCGCTTGGCCGTCAAGGCGCAGTCGCTGGAACTGAGCCTGTCCGTGCACAACACGGGCGAGCAGGCGTTTCCGTTTTCGGCCGCCCTGCACAGCTATTTTGCGATTGATCAATTGAGCGAAGCGCGCGTTGGCGGCTTGCAGCGCGTGCGCTATTCGGACGAGACGCCGCAAGATGCCTTGCAGGCGGAAGAGGTGCTGCAATTCGCCGACAAGCTCGATCGCATCTATTACCAGCTGCCGGGCGCCTTGCACCTGCAGTCCGGCAGCCACACCCTGCGCCTGGAGCAACAGGGCTTTACGGACGCCGTCGTGTGGAACCCGGGCGCGCAAGACGCGGCCGCCCTGCCCGACCTGGCCGACGACGAATACCGGCGCTTCATCTGCATCGAACCGGCCCTGATCCAGCCCGATACGCTCGCTGCAGGGGCGCAATGGACCGGCCGCCAGCACCTCGAATTTATGTAAGAGTGACTGAAAAAGTCCAGGGCTAGGCGCCTTGCCGAAGGCAGTACGCATGTACGACGAGGCATGGCAACAACGCCATGGGCTTTTTTCAGGCGCTCTTAGTTCGACTCTTTGATGATGCGTCCGTTGGCCGGCTGAATCGGACGCGCATTCAAGGGATACAAGCGGCTGAACAGCGCCATTTGCGCCGGCGACGCCTGCACCGGCTGCTTCATCACCAGCCACAGTACGCCCTCGCTGCACGGCGGCGATGTCATCGATCCCATGTAGGTGTAGTAATCGCGCCGCGCCGGCAGCATCTCGGCCGGGTCAAGCAGGATGGTGGGCTGCATGGTCTCGAATTTCTCCAGCGGCAGATTGTTCCACACGGTCTGGATGGTCGCTTGCGGCGCGCCCCGCTCCAGCAGCAGCGCCAGCACGGCTTGCCGGCCTTCCGCATCGCGGTGCACCAGGTGCACCACCATCTCGAATGCCTTGCCATTGATGCGCTCTTCGGACGGACGGTGGAAATGGAATTGCTGCAGTTCGAACATGCGATTCTGCACCGTGATGTAATTGCCGCCGCTCACGCCCACCTGCACCGTGTGGCCGTTATCGAGCACATTGAATGACGACGGGCGGTAGTCAAAGCTGATCTGTTCGAGTTCCACCTTCATGCCATCGCGGATATCGATCGGCGACTGGCGGCTGCCATTGCCGCACTTGGCCCAGTCGACATTGATCTTGCTCCAGTGGGCCGGGCCGCTGTCGCCCTCGTACGACCAGTGCGTGCCGCGCGCCACGGGCGGTGGCGGCGGCGGCGCGGCCTTCACGACGGCGGCGCGCTTGGCGCGGGCGGCGGCGCGGGCCGCCTGGGTCGCGCGCATTTCCGCCAGGCGCGCCGCGATGCGTTCGGACAGGTCGACTTCGGCCGCTTCTTCCTTCTCGCGCGCCGTCGGCGCGACGACGACAGGCGCCTTGGCCTCCTTGCCCTTCACCGATTCGGTCAGGGTTTTCATGGCGGCCGCACGCGCCGACGCCGACATGGGCGCGCTCGCAGGCGCGGATGCGGCGGCGGTCGCCGAAGCGGGGGCATCTTTGGCGCTTGCCATGACCGCCATCGCGGCAAGGCTGCAAGCTAACAGGGCGCTCAAATGTCGCATGGAAATCCAGAAAGTGAGAATACCCTCTGGTTTACGGCTGGAAAGCAACAAAACTTGAATCAGCGCGGGAGTAAAACAGAAACAAGGCAGAGAAAAACGGGATCCGGGGCCGGCTGCGGGCGGTGCCGCAGCGCGCTTGCCCCGGATCCATGCGGCCTTACGCCGACTTGCCGACCATGCGCTTGTAGAGTTTCCACAAGCCGCCCAGTACCACCGGCACGACGGCGGCGCCGACACCGATCAGCACGATCAAGGTCAGGTGGTCGCGGATCCACGGGATATTGCCGAAGAAGTAACCCGCCGTCACCAGGCCGACCACCCACAACAGGGCGCCCGTCACGTTGTACATCTGGAAGCGCACATGCGTCATGTCGGAAATGCCGGCCACGAACGGCGCGAAGGTACGCACCACCGGCACGAAACGGGCCAGGATGATGGTCTTGCCGCCATGCTTTTCAAAGAACTCATGCGTGCGGCGCATGGCATCCTTGTTGATCCAGCGGTAATCGTGGGTAAACACCCTTTGCCCGATGGCCTCGCCTATCCAGTAATTGAGCGTATTGCCCGTGATGGCCGCCGTGACGAGCAGGAAGATCAGCAAGCCCAGGTGCATCTGTCCCGTCGCGCAAAACGCGCCGGCGATAAACAACAAGGTATCCCCAGGGAAGAAAAACAGCACCACGAGGCCTGTCTCGCAAAAAATAATGGCGAACAGCACCGCATACACGAGGGTGCCGTACTGCTCGATCAAGATACCCAACGTCTTGTCGACATGCACGATCATGTCGAGGAATTGCACAAAATCCATATATTTTTCCCTAAAGGTAGCGGCGGAATCATACACCACCCGGCCAGTGCAACGGCAGTCCCCGGCCCGATATTTCGTGATTAATTCGGCAGCGCCCTTGGCGGCGTGGCATTTTAAGTAAAGGTTAAGGAAACGCCGTCGCGGCAGGCCCCCGTCAGGATTGCCATATGCAATGTTTTTCCAACGAAATATTGCCATTCCGGTATACACTTTCTGCACGGCGCAACCCGCGCCGACCAGGAGAAAACATGTATCGACACCCACTGAGCGGCCTGACCATGGCCGCCGTACTGGGCCTTGCGCATCTGACTGCCCACGCGGCGCCCGTCCAGATCAAGGCACCCGCCGAACTGCCCGCCAAGGCAACCGTGGCCGACGCGATCAAGGCCTCGAAGCCGTCCGACTGGCGTGCGCTGGATGCGGACAACACCCTGTACCTCGACATTCCCGCCGGCCGCGTGGTGATCGAACTGGCGCCAGACTTCGCACCGAAGCACGTGGCCAACATCAAGGCCCTGGTGGCCGAACAGTATTACGACGGCCTGGCCATCACGCGCGCGCAGGACAACTGGGTGGCGCAATGGGGCGATCCGAACGAGAAAAATCCCAAGCCCATCTTGCATGCCCAGCGCACCCTGCCCGGCGAATTCACCGTGCCCTTGAAAAACGTCAAGAGCTTCACGCGCTTGCCGGACGTCGACGGCTATGCGCCGCAAGTGGGCCATTCGAACGGTTTCCCGTCCGCGCGCGATCCGAAAACCGGCACGGCCTGGCTCACGCATTGCTACGCCACCGTGGGCGTGGGCCGCGACAGCGCCAGCGACAGCGGCGGCGGCACCGAGCTGTACGCCGTCATCGGCCAGTCGCCGCGCCACCTGGACCGCGACATCACCGTCGTCGGCCGAGTCGTCTCCGGCATGCCATTGCTGTCGACCCTGCCGCGCGGCACGGGCTCCATGGGATTTTATGACAGCCCCGAAAAAAACGTGCCGATCAAGGCCATCCGCCTGGCCGCCAGCGTGCCTTTGGCAGAGCGCGCGAACCTGGAAGTGATGCGCACCGACAGCGCCGCCTACCAGGCCGTGCTGGAAGCGCAGCGCCACCGCGGCGGCCCGTGGAGCAAGGTCACGGCCGGCCATATTGACCTGTGCAATGCGCCGATACCGGTGCGGGAGGTGGGGAAGTAGGCCAACTTTTAGCCCAAGAACAAGGGCTGGGGTCAGTCTCTTCGAGATCGGGATACGTCCCATTTGGGCGTATCCCCCCGACGGGTTTGACCCCGGTATAATTACCGCATGAACGCTCCCATCACGCCCCACCGCCCGATCCAGGCCTTGCCTGACCAGTTGATTTCGCAAATCGCCGCCGGCGAGGTGGTCGAACGGCCCTCGGCCGTCGTCAAGGAGCTGCTGGAAAACGCGCTCGACTCGGGCGCCACGCAGATCACGGTGCGGCTGGAAGAAGGGGGCGTGAAGCGCATCGCGATCACCGATAACGGGCGCGGCATCGACAAGGATCAGCTGCCGCTGGCCCTGGCGCGCCACGCCACCTCGAAGATCGCCTCGCTGCACGACCTGGAAAACGTGGGCACCCTGGGCTTTCGGGGCGAGGCGCTGGCCTCGATCGCTTCCGTGGCAGCCGTCACCGTGACCTCGCGCACGGCGGACGCCGCCCATGCGTGGGAAATCGTCGGTTCGCACAATGGCAGCGTCTCGCCGTCGTCGGGCGCGCACGGCACCACGGTCGACGTGCAAGACCTGTACTTCAACACGCCCGCGCGGCGCAAATTCCTCAAGTCCGAACAGACGGAATACGGCCATTGCGCCGAAGTCGTGCGCCGCATCGCGCTGGCGCGGCCGGACGTGTCGTTCTCGCTGTCGCACAATGGGCGCACCATCGACCAGTGGAATATCAGCGAACTGGCCAAGCGCAGCGCCCACATCCTCGGCAATGACTTTGCCGAGGCGCGCCTGGCGCTGGATGAGTCGGCCGGCACCTTGCGCATTCACGGCTTTGCCGGCTTGCCGACGGCGTCGAAGGCACGCGCCGATGGCCAGTTCTTTTATGTCAACGGGCGCTTCGTGCGCGACAAATTGCTGGTGCACGCCGTGCGCATGGCCTACCAGGACGTGCTGCACGGCGACCGCTTTCCCTCGTATGTGCTGGCGCTCGACCTCGACCCGGCCCTGGTCGACGTCAACGTGCACCCGTCGAAGATCGAAGTGCGCTTCCGCGACAGCCGCTCCGTGCACCAGTTCGTCTTCCACGCCGTGCAGCGCGCGCTGGCGCAGACGTCG
This sequence comes from Janthinobacterium sp. JF4, assembly GCF_059617925.1. NCBI lineage: Bacteria > Pseudomonadati > Pseudomonadota > Betaproteobacteria > Burkholderiales > Oxalobacteraceae > Janthinobacterium > Janthinobacterium sp. JF4. The sequence continues at coordinate 270,803 of NZ_JCAQAV010000005.1, forward strand.
GCCACGGCGTTTGGCAGCGTGCCCGCGCCCCTGCCGGCCGCTTCCAGCCTCGGTAGTGGCGACGCTGGCGCCGCCTCCGGTGGCCCAGGCATCTGGCGCCGCGAACAGACGCAGACGTCGTTCGGCGCGCAATTCACGAATACCTTCGCGCCCGCTTCGCCCGGCGCGGCCCGCCCCTTCTTTGCCGACGCGCCAGGCGTGGGGCAAGACACGGCGGCCTACGGCGCCCTGTTCGGCGGTGGTACCGCATCCTCGCCGATCACGCAGGCCGAACCGTATATCGCCTCGCCCGAAGCGATGGCGCGCGAAGAATATCCGCTGGGCTTTGCCCTGGCCCAGCTGCACGGCATCTACATCCTGGCGCAAAACACCAAAGGCCTGGTGCTGGTCGACATGCACGCGGCGCACGAGCGCATCCTGTACGAGCAGCTGAAAAACGCGCTGCAGGCGCAAGTGTCAGGCCAGGACATGCAGGTGCAATCGCTGCTGATTCCCGTGACGTTCTACGCGGACGCCATCGAAGTGTCGACGGCAAATGAAAACCAGGACACGTTAAAAGCGCTGGGCTTCGACATCGCCGCCCTGTCGCCCACCACCCTGGCCGTGCGCTGCGTGCCGACCCTGCTGAAAAACGCGGACGCGCAGACGCTGGCCCGCGACGTGCTGCGCGACGTGCGCGAATATGGCGGCTCGCGCGTGCTGATCGAGCGCCAGAACGAATTGCTGGGCACCCTGGCCTGCCACACGGCCGTGCGCGCCAACCGGATTTTGTCGGTGCAGGAAATGAACGCCCTGCTGCGCCAGATGGAGAGCACGGAACGCGCCGACCAGTGCAACCATGGCCGGCCCACGTGGGTGCAGGTCGAGATCAACGCGCTCGATAAACTGTTCCTGCGCGGCCAGTAGGTCGGATTAGCGCAGCGTAATCCGACACTGCAGCGGCGGCATCACGTCGGCTTACGCTTGCGCTAAGCCGACCTACGCACCACCTTACAAGAGTCAACATGCAAAACACCCCACACCTCCCCCTGGCCGTCGCCATCATGGGCCCCACGGCCAGCGGCAAGACGGCCAGTGCGCTGGCCATCGCGCAAGCCATTCCGTCCGAGATCATCTCCGTCGATTCCGCCCTCGTTTACCGCGGCATGGATATCGGCACGGCCAAGCCGTCGCAAGAAGAACTGGCCCAGGTACCGCATCATTTGATCGACATCATCGACCCGCTCGACGCGTATTCCGTGGCACAGTTCCGCAACGATACCCTGCGCCTGGTGGCGGAGATCTCGGCGCGCGGCAAGCTGCCGCTGCTGGTCGGCGGCACCATGCTGTACTTCAAGGGTCTGGCCGACGGCCTCGACGACTTGCCCGGCGCCGATCCTGCCTTGCGCGCCCAGCTGGAAGAGGACGCGGCCGCCATCGGCTGGCCCGCCATGCATGCGCGCCTGGCGCAGCAGGACCCGATCACGGCCGCGCGCTTGGCGCCGCAGGACGCGCAGCGCATCGGCCGCGCGCTGGAAATCATCGCCCTGTCCGGCCAGCCCATGTCGGCCCTGCTGGCGCGGCGCGAAAAAACCGTGCTGCCGTTCCAGTTGCAATCGTTCGCGCTGGAGCCGTCGGACCGCGCCGTGCTGCACGCGCGCATCGCCACGCGCTTCGACCTCATGCTGAAAGACGATGCCCTGCTCGATGAAGTGGAGCAGCTGCGCCGGCGCGGCGACCTGCATCCGGGCTTGCCCTCGATGCGCTGCGTGGGCTACCGCCAGGCCTGGGAATACCTCGATGGCCGCATCGACCGCGCCACCTTGCGCGAGACGGGCATCATCGCCACGCGCCAGCTGGCGAAACGGCAGCTGACCTGGCTGCGTGCCATGCCGGAACGCAGCGTCATCGATTGCCTCGGTGCCGATCCGGCCTCGGCCATGCTGGCGCAGATCCGGCCGTTGCTGAAATAATCATGAACGCTGCAGCACGCAAAAAATCCGCACATTTTTTTGCGCCGACATTGACAAGGAAATGCGAAGACTGGATAATGCTCGGCTGTTGGGTGATATAGCTCAGTTGGTTAGAGCACAGCATTCATAATGCTGGGGTCGGTGGTTCAAGTCCACCTATCACCACCAAAGAACATGGATCAGGTTTCCCCTGGTCAAAACGAGCATCCGGTCTGACCGGTCTGTTTGGTGATATAGCTCAGTTGGTTAGAGCACAGCATTCATAATGCTGGGGTCGGTGGT